>JAEEUA010000055.1 GCA_016286775.1 Bacteroidales bacterium | reverse complement strand
CATTGCCGGTGAGCATATGTCCTTCAACGGTCGAGGTGACCTTCTCGATACCAGCGAGGTTGAAGTACGAGTGGTTGGTGAGGTTGCAGAGCGTCAGCTTGTCGGTGGTAGCCTTGTAGTCGAGACGTACTTCGTTGTCGTCGGTGAGCTTGTAGCACATCTCTACCTTGAGGGTGCCGGGGAAGCCTTCTTCGCCATCGGCGCTGGTATAGCAGAGCACGAGGGTCTGATCGTTGATCTGTTCGGCATCCCAAACGACCTTGTGGAAGCCCTTGGGGCCGCCATGCAGGCTATTGGGACCATCGTTGAATGCAAGTTGATATTCTTTGCCACCGAGAGTGAACTTGGCACCAGCGATGCGATTGCCATAACGGCCGATGGCTGCGCCGAGGGTTGGCTCGGGACCATTAACAAGACCGTCGATGCTGTCCATGCCCAATACGACGTCGGCAAATTCGCCATTGCGGTCGGGCATCATCAGTGATACGATGGTACCAGCATAATTGCACACACACATTTCAGCGCCCTTGTTATTTTTGAGGACATAAAGGGCAGTCTTCTTGCCGTCAACGACTGACACGAAGCGCTCAGGATCGAGGCCTGCTTTTGTTGTAATCATGAGATTAATATATTAAGAGTACTGTGAACTTGCCAATTTTAGCGGTGCAAAGATAGTATATTTCTTTTAAATTTACAAATTACGCGCGTAAAATTTTCAACAAAGGTGTGTAATGATGAATTTTTGACAAATAGACATTCGCATTTTCTCATTATATAAGAGGAAAAGAGCAAAATCTGACGAAAGAATCCTGAGGATTTTGTTGTTTCGGTGAAAAGCATTATCTTTGCACAGATTTTTGATTTACTCCACATTATAAATTAAAAAGAAATGGCAAAAGCATATGTATTTCCCGGACAGGGATCGCAGTTTGTAGGCATGGGTAAAAGCCTTTATGAAGAGAATGAACAGGCCCGTGAGCTCTTTGAGCAGGCCAATGAGATACTGGGTTTTAGGATTACCGATTTGATGTTCAATGGCACTCCCGAGGATCTTGTGCAGACCAAGGTGACGCAGCCTGCCGTATTCTTGTGCTCGGTTATTCCAGCTATCGTGGGAGGCATCGAGCCCGACATGGTTGCCGGTCATTCGTTGGGTGAGTTTTCGGCATTGGTAGCATCGGGCGCACTGTCTTTCGAGGATGGTCTGAAGCTGGTGAGCAAGCGTGCTCAGGCAATGCAGAAATGCTGCGAAAAGGTGCCTGGTACGATGGCTGCCGTCCTGCAGCGAAATATCGTGGTGAGCGATGAACAGATTGAGGAAGTCTGTGCTTCGATCGATGGCGCTGTGGTGGCTGCCAACTTCAACTGCCCCGGTCAGGTAATCATTTCGGGCGCCGTGGAGGCTGTACAGGCCGCTGGTGCCAAACTGATCGAGATGGGCGTGAAGCGTGTAGCCCCGCTCAAGGTGGGTGGCGCATTCCATTCACCACTGATGGAGCCTGCGCGTGCAGAACTCGCTGAGGCCATCGAATCAACTACGTTCAACGCGCCCAAGTGTCCAATCTATCAGAATGTCGATGCCTCTGCTCATACCGATGCCGAGGAGATCAAGCAGAATCTGGTGAAGCAGCTCACAAGCCCCGTGCGCTGGACCAAGTCGGTCGAAGCTATGGTGGCAGCCGGTGCTACCGAATTCATCGAGTGTGGTCCTGGCAAGGTTCTTCAGGGCCTCTGTTCGAAGATCAACAAGGAGGTGGCTGTTTCGTCGGCTACGCCCGAGATGATACCGGAGGCTTAAGGGGTACTGAAAGGTTTGGTATTACGATATTCCGGTATAACGGTATAACGGTATAACGGTATAACGGTATTTCGGAATTCCGTGATTCCGAAGAAAGCGAAACCGCGTCAAAATCTATAATTCCTCAGGATGAAAATCCTGGGGATTTTTTTTGACCAATGCCTTGTTGTGGATGATCCAGAGGATGTCGGCACTTGCAGCCGCGAGTTCAACGTCGTGCGTGCTGAGCAGGACGGTCTTCCGATGATGGTGGGCGAGGTTCTGGAGCAGGCGCATCAGCTCGCGACGGCTCGGATAGTCGAGAAAGGCTGATGGTTCGTCAAGCAGGAGGAGTGGAGACTGCTGGGCAATGGCACGAGCGATCATGGTCTTCTGCTTCTCCCCATCGCTGAGTGTGCTTAGCTGCCGGGTGGAGATATCCTGAATGCCAACCAGCTGGATGGCCTCATCGGCAAAGGCATAATCCTCGGCGTGCAGCCGCCCCCAGATCCCCGTGTGTGCTAGGCGCCCGTAGGCAACCATCTCGCGAACGCTGGTGTTGAGGAGGTCGGGTACGAAGGTCAGGACAACGCCGACACTGTCGGGGCGTTCGATGGTTCCTCCGAGGGGAGGCTGCAGACCTGCAAGGGTGCGCAGCAGGGTGCTTTTGCCCGTACCGTTGCGTCCCAACAGGCAGCAGAAGCATCCATCAGACAATTCCGCATCTATCGACGAGACGATAGGTGCGGAATTGTTGTATCCGATATGTAGGTTATGCAGTTTCAGCATCAGCGCTGGTTGGGACTGATGAACTTCATGTCAGTCTGCATGCCCTTCTTCCACCATTTTTCGGGTGCAATGCTCCAGTCGCCGCGCAGACGGGGCACGATGGTGTCGTGGGCCTGAATGTAGTCGGCGATGTACTGACGCACATCCTTGTCAGAGTAGTCAATGACGCGGGACTCAAAAACTTTCTTGTCCCATCCGAGGCCTTCGGGTATGAAGTTGCCGCCGCCGTTGGCCTGGTAGCTGTTGAGAGCCACCTTGTAGGTCTTGGAGCGGTCGAACTTCGAACCATCGCTCATGGAAATGATCTTGAGCTGCTTGCCTTGAGGTTTGTCGAGGTTAAGCTGATACTTGATGCCGGCAGCGCTGGTGAAATTGAAGGTGGGCGTGATGAAGCGCGGCCCATAGACATTGTAGAGGATATTTCCCTTATCGTCGAACATGAATGCCAGCAGGTGGTCGTTCTCGTTCTTCATGCCGTTGAACTGCTTCGAGAAGCCATAGTTGAGGTATTTCTCGACTTCTTCGCCCGTCATGCTGACGGTGACGAGAGTGTTTTCGTAACGATAGAGGGTGAACAGCTGGCGCATGGTAATCGGTCCGGCTGGCACCGAATCATGGGCGGCCAGCACGGAAGCAAAACTGACATCGGCGCCGGAAGCTTCGAGCTGTACATCGTGGATGAAGTCCATGAACTTGGAGGGGCCGTAGAGCGAAGGTTCGCCGTAGAGTGTCTGGGTAAAGTAGCCGATAGGAGCATCGACCCACTTGTTGACTTCATCGACTGCATATTGGTAGGTCTTGCAGTAGTCGTTGTCGGGTTCGTAGTCGGTCATCTCAATCAACTCGGTTGTAATCTGCTTGCGGTAGCGGTTGGTTGCCTTGTCCAGCACCAGATGTATCTGGGCACGGCCCACCTTGGCTGCCTGAGTCTGTGCATCGAGGACCTTGACGGAATCGCCGTTGACATTGGCTATGGTGAACATGTTGCCCTGATGGTCATGCCCACAGAGGATGAGGTCGAAGCCCGGCACCTTGGTAGCTACGGGAATGGAGCCATTTTCGTTCTTGTATGTGTCGAGATTGCTGCCATCGATATGATAGTCTGTACCGGAATGGAAGAGTCCGATCAGGATATCGGGATGCTCCTTCTCCTGGATGATGGGTACCCAGTGTTCGGCACATTCCACCATGTCCTGGAATTCGAGGTGCGGCCAGAGCTTCTTGGGAAGCCAGGCTGCGATGTTGGGGGTTATCATGCCGAGCACAGCCACCTTGATGCCCGAGCGAGTGAAAACGCGATACGGAGAGAACATCGGCTCTCCGGTTCGTTCGTCGATAGCATTGGCGCAAAGCCAGGGCTTGCGAAGCTGGGGAGCCACGCGGTTGAGATAGACCTTTTCGCCCGTTTCCACATCATGATTACCCAGACCGACAGCGTCATAGCCCATGTAGTTATATACCAGGGGAACGAGGTGAGGCGAAACGGTATCGACGTAATTGTAGTAATACATGGAAGGTTGTCCCTGCAGACAGTCACCCGTATCGAAGAGGAATACGGCATCGGGATATTCCAAACGCTGCTGGTTGACGTAGGTGCAGACGTTGGCCATCGATGTTACAGCAGGTGCATTATTGCGAATGTCAAAGGGAAGATAGGCTCCATGGACATCGGTGGTGTAGAGCACGATGATGTCTGTTTCGTTGGGCTTCATGGCGCAGGATGATAGCATCGTTGCTGCAAGAAGTGCAATAGCGCCTAAGGATAACACTTTCATACTCGTTAATTCTTTAATGGTAACTCTGATTGCACAAGGAAAGAGCGCAGAGCGGATAATCCAATGGCAGGTTTATCCGATTTCGGCCTTGATCTGGTCTGCCGTCTTTTGAGCCTCTTCCATCGTGCTGGCTTCGGCATAGATGCGAATGATGGGTTCGGTGTTGGATTTTCGGAGATGTACCCAGCGGTCGGGGAAGTCGAGCTTCACACCATCGATGTCTGTGACCTCGATGCCGGGCTTGCCTTCGTACTTCTTCTTCATGCGCAGGAGGATGGCATCGACATCAATTTCGGGCGAAAGATCGACACGCTGCTTGGCAATCTCGTAGGGAGGATAGCTCTTGCGTAGTTCGCTGACAGTGAGCTTGGGGTTCTGGGTGCGCAGCTTGGCCAGGTTGGTGAGGAAGAGAGCTACGCCCACAAGGGCATCGCGTCCGTAATGCGATTCGGGATAGATGACACCGCCGTTACCTTCGCCGCCGATGACGGCATTGGTCTCCTTCATTTTTGTGACAACGTTCACTTCGCCAACGGCAGCAGCATTGTATTGGCCGCCACGGGCACGGGTCACGTCGCGCAGAGCGCGGCTGGAGGAAAGGTTCGAGCAGGTGTTGCCAGGAGTGTGCTGGAGCACGTAGTCGGCCACGCTGACCAGTGTATATTCCTCGCCGAAGAGCTCGCCCGTCTCCTGCACAAAGGCAAGGCGGTCAACGTCGGGATCGACAATGACACCCAAGTCGTAAGGACGGCCTGCCTTATAGGCTTCCTTCATGAAGTCGGAGATGCCCTTCAGGTTTGCCACGATGGGCTCGGGTGTGTGGGCAAAGTTGCCGGTAGGCTGACAGTTGAGTTCCACCACCTCGGCGCCCAGTTCCTTGAGCAGTTGAGGGATGACGATACCTCCGATTGAATTGATGCAGTCGCAGACGATGCGGAAGTGTGCCTTGCGAACGGCCTCCTGATCGACAAGACGGAGATTCAGCACCTCCTGGATGTGATAGTTGGTATAGTCCTTGAGGATGATGTGGCCGAGGGGGTTGCCTTCGTAGTTGGGCGATGACTCGGTCTGCGACTCCTTGCCGGTATAGGTCTTGGGGGCGATGGCCGGAAAATCGAAATCCTCAGCTTCAGCAATCTGGAGCACCTGCTCACCGGTTGCCTTGTCGAAGAACTCGCCCTCGCTGTTGAGCAGCTTGAGGGCATTCCACTGGATGGGGTTGTGGCTGGCCGTAAGGATGATACCGCCATCGGCCTTCTCGGCGGTGACGGCAATCTCGGTGGTGGGAGTGGTGGCCAGGCCGATGTTGACAACATCGAAGCCCATGCCGATGAGGGTTCCGCTGACACACTGGTAGAGCATTTCGCCCGAGAGACGGGCATCACGACCTACAACAATCTTGCCGCTGGGGTTCTTGGTGGTACGACGTATCACGGTGGCGTAGGCAGCCGTGAACTTGACGATATCAAGTGGGTTGAGGCCTTCGCCGACTTTGCCGCCGATGGTGCCTCGAATGCCGGAAATAGATTTGATCAGACTCATATGGGTGGGGGTTAAGAGAGGTTGCTCACTTCGTTGCGCGCGAGCAGAGCTCGGAGCGAAGGGTTGCTACTCCTCGGGTAAATAATTCGGTTTCGTGTATTTCACGTTGCCGTAGTAGAACGTGTAGTAATAGCTGCTATATTCGCTGTCGATAAGCGAGAAGGGCACAATGAGCGAAACGCTGCTGTCGTACCACAGAAAACGCAACGGGAAGGCCAGGCCTCCGCTGGTGCAGGCATACGACGAACTGGACCCCATGGCGTAGGAGTAGTAGGATGTGGCGTAATATGCCTCGTTCCATCCGAAGATGATCTTGTAGCTGTAGGGGTTGAGATTGTCGGCCGGCATGTCGGAGTGGATGTCGAGTGAGTCGGTCATGAGGAAAAGGCTGTCGTAGCGTACGAGAACGTAGCTTCCTGAGACAATCTTGTTGTCGTAGAATGACACCGAGTCGGGCTTGACACTGGGAGACAGGTGACTGGCTATACTGTCGGTATAGGCCTGCCAGGCCTGCCAGCGGTGGAAGCCGGTGCCCCAGTCGTTGATGCGGAAATAGAGACGCTTGAAGTTGCCTTCGGTTACAGTGTACCACTGGCCGAGCTTCACGTATTGTGCCGGACTGATGCTGTCGTTAAGCACATAGTCGGTCCAATTCTCCATTGTCTCTTCGTTGATGGAGATGACATCCAGATTCTCTGTCGAAACCAGATACTTGATGCAGTCCTCCTCATTCTTGACCAGATCGGCATAGGTCTGGGTGTCGGAACAGGAAGTAATGACTGACGCAAACAGTGCAACAGAGAGGGTGTAAAGAAGTTTCTTCATATTTTGTCCTTAAATGGGCGGCAAAGATACGGAAAATTTTGCTTTTCTCCAAATTTATTGAAGATATTTGTCAAAAAGGGGCAATACTTTGACGAAAATAGCTTCTGCTTGTTGCAAACTGCCCAGAAATTCGCCGCCTGCAGCATTGCGATGACCGCCGCCGTTGAAGAATTTTTCCGCAATCAGGTTGACGGGATATTCGCCTTTGGAACGGAGGCTGACCTTCACGAAATTCTTCTCCTCGCGGAAGAAGGCACTCACCTGTATTCCTTCGATGTTGAGCGGTTCGTTGACATATCCTTCCGAGTCGCCCTTCTGGTGTCCGTAGCGGCGGCATTCACTCAGGCTGAGCGACATGTAGGCGGCCTTGTGTTCGCGAACGATGTGCAGTTTCTGGTTGATCAGATAGCCAAGGAGGCGCAGCTTGCGCTCGGGTATGACCTGGCTCTCCTTGATGATGTTCTCGCGATCGACATCTTCCATCATGAATCGTGCCATGATGAGGTGGAAGTCGGGGCGGTTGGAGTTGAAGATGAACCATCCGGTATCGGTCATCAGCCCGCAGAAAAGCGAGGTGGCAATCTGCTTGTTGAGCAGATGGTCGTCGCCCAATTCGAGGATGAATCGATAGATGAGTTCGCAGGTGGCAGCGAGCTTAGGCTGCGAGATGCAGATGTCGAACTGGTCAGCTTCAGGGGCGAGGTGGTGGTCGAGGAGAAGCTTTGGCGCAGGGTGGCTCATCCAGAGGTCCTTCATGCCGCCCATACGGGTAACGGCGTTGAAGTCGAGGCAGATCATGGCATCGCTCTGCTGGATGGCACGGATGGCCTCATCGCGCTGCGAAGGCGTGCCGTCGTTCTGATTGTCGTACACTATGACGTCGCTGCGATAACCGGGGATAAACGAGAGGTTGTGGCCGGGTGCATCGTTGAGGACCACCGTAGCCTCCTTGCCCTTGGCTTCGAGATACTGTTTCATGCCGAGCACGGAGCCGATGGCATCGCCGTCGGGCGAGATGTGAGCGGTGATGACGAATTTATGATGGGAATCAATGAAAACTCGCGCCTGGGCCAATAGCTCAGGTGCGATGATGTGGGGAATATAGTCAATAAAGGAGTTCATAGTCGGAGTATAGGATTTAACGTCGGCGACCGCCCATGATGTCGCGTAATCCTTCGAGGTCGAAGCCAAGCGTGAAGCGCAGTGTCTGGTCGAGAGCGGAGGTCTGCTCGCTGGACAGGACATACGAAGCATCGATGTGGAAAACGTTAAGGGCGATGCTTGCGCCAAAGGTGAAGTACTTGCGACCACCTTTGTTTTCATGCTCGAAGTGGTAGCCGCCACGTAAGAAGAAGCGGCGGTCGTAGGTATATTCGGCACCCACGCCCCAGCTGATTTCCTCGAGTTCCTCCTTCATGCCTCGCGGCGCATCGTTGAATGACTTGAAGATACCCGTGAATCCGTTCATGTCGTAGAAGTCGCGCAAGGCATCCTGATAGTCCTGTTCTTCGTTGTAGTAGTCGCGTTTTGGGGCCGAGGGGATGAGGTACTTGTCGGCATCGGCGTTGATGGTGAAGAGGTTGTAGTCATCGATGGGGAAGGTGAACGAGGTGCCGAGGCGTGCCTTTGTGGGCAGGAACTGCGAGGTAGTGCCACCGTCGTAGCTCACTTTGCCACCGATGTTGGAGATGTTCAGGCCCCATGCCCACTTGCATTCGTTGTAACCTATCTGCGGATAAGCTTCATAATAGGCTGCAATGTCGGCCGAGAAAGTATTGTCGGGCTTGTTGTCGTTGTCGGTGTAGGTCATGGCCGAGTGGAGATAACGGAAAACCACTCCCATCGAGAAGTTTTCGCTCAGCATACGGGAATAGCCCACGTCGAACGCCATCTCCATCGGGTTGATCACCTGCACTTCGACACCTTCGCTGTTATAGGCCGTGACCTCGCCGAGGCTGAAGTAGGTCAAGGAAGCCGACACGGCCTGGTTGTCGTCGTAGCCGAACTTATAGTATCCCGCTGCGTTCATCAGGTTGATGCCACTCACAATCTTGCGCAGCCACGGGGTGTAGTTGAGCGACAGTCCGCATCGGCTGTAGGCAAAGGCATACTTGGCCGGGTTCCAGAACTGGCTTACCTCGTCAGGATCGGTGGCTGCACCCACGTCGCCCATACCGCCTCCACGTGCATCGGGGGCAATTCCCAGCGACATCATGGCTGGATTGAGGGGATTGTAGGGATTGGCTTCAGCTCTTTCCTTATCGACTTGTGCAAGGGCTGAATATGAAATGACAGCTGTCAGTGTCAGTACGATGATTCTCTTCATTTATTGTTGTAGTAAAAGGGGAATTAAAAGGGAGTTGTAAAGGGAATTAAAAGGGGAGTAAAAGAGGAGTAAAAAGGACGATACTTTCGCCTGAACCTATCTTTTAGTTAGGCCTTTTGTTCTTTCCTTCAAATCATATCTTTTATTAGGGATTTACCATTAATAGCTTGCTTTTCGAAATTTCCGTACTGCCATCGCTTGAAAGGAAGACGCGGTAGAGATAGAATCCCGGACGGAGGGCAGGAGATGTCCATTCGATGGCTGCCAATCCCATGAAGTTGCCCGTCTCGTCGGCATTAATAGCGCTGTTGAGCTCTGTAGGTTTATCCATGTTGTAGGCATATACCTTGCTGGCTGAGCTGGACGAGGCGGTGGTCTCATAGACCTTGTAGCCGGTCTGCGTATAGACCTGCAGGGTGATGGTTTGTGCGGACTCCGGACGGTTGTGGAGCACGCGGAAGATGACCGTATCACCTGTTTTGGCAGGACAGGGATAGGCCTGAACGACGACGGCTTCGGGAGCCTTTTCGTTCAGTACGGTGAAGGTGAACTTCTTCGTGGTCGGATTGTTATAGACGTCCCAGATGCGGAAGGTGGCCTCGTAGGTGCCGTCCTCGAGAGCGGGAATGCTATACTGAACGTTACCCGTGGTTGGGTCGTTGGTGTAGGTCGTGAAGTAGTTGTTGAGCGTGTGCTGCTCGTTGGCCAGTAGCAGATTGCTGGTGCAACGAATGGTAAGCACAATATCGTGCCCCACGGTGTTGCCGGTGGCATTGAACCCGCCTTCGTCCTGCACTTCCGCAAAGAAATAGGGTGTTGCATTGACTACACCGCCATCACTCCAGCTGTTGTAGTTGAGGAAGAGCTGCTTGATGATGGGGCCTTCGGTGTCAGTAATGACGTAATCGTCGGAACTGCAAAGGTGATAGTTCCCGTAGAAGCCCGATGCTTCATCGCTGTTCTCGCTGGCCGCATAAAAGTTGGCCATGCCCAGTTCGTCGCTGTAGCTGATGTCGATGGGCACGGTGAACGAGAACTCAAACTCGCCGTTCGTTATCTCGCTTCGTCCCGAGAAGGCCTTCTTGGTTCGGGTGGTAAAGGAATAGACGGGTGCCTGGTCCTGCACATAGCCCTTGTCAGCGGTGAGGGTGTCGAGCGCATCGTAGAATACCGGGTAGAGGAGTCCATTGAACGTGGAATCGACCAGTGTCTCGCTGCCCGTCTTGAGGACGTGTCCCCTGATGGTAACGTTGCTGAGCGTCTGCAGCTGGAATGGGTCGTTGAATCCTTCGATCGGGACCCCGTTGATGTGGGTAATCTTGATTTGCTGTTCAGGATAGGCGAGTGTCAGCGACGGGTCGCCCAGCAGACAGAAGTTGAGTTTGTTGTAGTCCGATCCAAGTTCGATTTTCGACGCCTTGATGATGTCGCCCAGACGATAGCGTGTGCCATCGCTGAAACGATTGAAGATATTGTCGATGATAGCCTTGTTGAGCAGGAGATTCTGCTGGGCATAGACCACACGGACCGTAGAGAAAAGGGCGATGGCACCACCATTGGGATTGAGCAGCAGGCATTCGCCCATCGAAATGCCGTCCTCGTCCCAACGTGAGACGTCGCACGAAGCAGTGACCCAAACAGGAAGATGCTTGTTGTTGAGCTTCTGGGCTGCGGCCGAGGTCATCATGTTCTCGTTGGTGATGGCCGTGGTGTTGCCGTGACCGGCGTAGTTGACCATCAGCACACCCTGCTTCAGCGCCTCGTTGAATTCCTTCTTGGCATCGGGATAATCGGTGCCCGATGCGCTTTCGGTCTGCTTGTAGGCGGGCAGATAGATCTTCTGGAAGATGAATTCGTTGTGATTGGCCTCCTTCAGCGTATTGACCAACTGATCGTTGTGGCGTACGTGGCAGTTGAACGAATCACCGGCCTTGTCGTCATCGCTAAGGAAGCAGAGACGGTTTTTCCATGTGCCAAGATAGGCGTTGTTGCCATAGTTGATGATCTTGCTGAGCACGTTGTTCGACATTTCAACCGAGCTGACGGGCAGGCGTCCGATGCCGATGTCGAGGCTTTCGCGCGATATGGTGTAGCGTTGGTTGTTGTCCAGCATGCCTCCTTCGCCATCGTCGAGGAATCCGAAGTAGTCGTCGCAGACGCAGGAGGAGGTTTCGACGAGTGAAGCTTCGGTCTCGTAGCTGGGGAGGTAATAGTTGCGGTCGATGGTCTGGTTGTCATAATACCCGTCGCCCCAGAGCAGGAGGTAGAGCGGTTCGCGCCTCGTATTGTCGGCGAGACTATCCAGTCCGCTCTGGGCTGAGCTGTGCCAGCGGTCGTAGAACATCTTCATGAACAGGCGGATGGCGGTGGCGTCCTGCTTGCCCGAAGAGAACTCGTTGTAGATATCGTTGGGAGTGACAACTGTGACATGCAGGTCATCCTTGCTGCGGCGGTATTCGGCCAGTTGCTGCGCCTGATTGATATAGGCTGGGGCTGCCACAATCACCATGTTGGTTAGAGGGAGTGCGTGGAGGTTCTGGTTGTTGACCGTTCCTTCGTTGACAACACCCTTGAAGCTGGAGGCCTTGATATTGACCAGTGCGTATTCGCGGATGCCGGTATTTCCGGGCGTGAAGGAGTTGCTGGCCGAAACGAGTTGTCGCTTCACCCCGCAAGGGTCGGTTACATCCCAAACCTGGATGTCTTCATCTACAGCATTCCCCAATTCGTATCTAATCGTGCTGTTCAGAGCTGAACGCGAACGGAACAGCTCAAAGTCGTTGGGCTTGGAGAAGTTTCGTTTGCCTTGAATGCGTATATAGTTGAGACGGGCTACTGAAGGGGTTGCACCTGCTGGATTGAACGTCAGCGTAACACTCAGACCGGTTGACTCTTCCAGGGTCAGAGTCTTGTCCATCGTGTTCTCGTTGGCAAAAGCATAATCATTGGTTTTCTTGGCAATTGTATTGGTGCCGATTGTGTTGCCGTTGACACTGATGGAATAGGTGGAAGATTCGATAGCATCGACCACAAAGTTTGTGGTGATGCGCAAAGCACCTGGATCAAGGCGTTCGAAGTCGAAGGTCTGGACGCGATTGCTGACGAACGACTCGCCATACTTCTCGCGTCCCGTCTGCCCCAGGTTGACCAGGTTGGCCTCATGTACCCAATGTACATCGAATTGGCTGACTGTCTCGCTTGCCTTGTCTGGGTTGTCTGCCAATTCCTCCATGGCGACAGGATTCTCATCGCTCTTCTGGTGCAGGAAGTAATAGGCCTTGGTGTCATAGGTGTTCCAGCGGTGAATGAATCCACGCGACGTGTTGTAGTCCCAGCGTGTGGTGCCTTGTCCATAGAAGAGAATGCGGCGGTTTTCGGTATCGCGATAGGCCGCTACTTCGGGAAGGTCGTCCATCGGAATAGCATTTACTGCTTCGGGTAATGGATGGCCGCCAAAGCCATAGATGCTCACCTGTTCGGGGTTGGAGAACCCCATTTTCGAGAGTTGGTCGTAGGTAATCTGGTAGATACCGTCTTCGGTTCCGTCGAGTGAAATTTTCAGCCATGTTCCTGTGGAAAGCTTAGAAGATGCAGCAAAGTTGTGCAGGCCAACGTTGACAGCCTGTACAGTCGCAATGCAGAGCATCAACAAGGATGCCATCAGAATATATTTTATTCTCATAGTCGCGCTTTTAACTGAAACAATAACGCGAATTTCTTCATTTTATTGCCTAAAATAGTATTTTTCTCAAAAAAACAGTCGTAAGGGAAATTGGATGATGGGAGAAAGGGAAGATGATGATTGAAAAAGAGAGTGCAAGCTTTATGCGCGTGTGCATTATTTCTCACTCTCTTCTTAAATCTCTTTCTTATTTTCTCTCTTTATAAAAGTACTGCAGGTGTACACGCTCACGCGCTGCACCCGCACCTGCGCTTGCGATTCCGCATCTGTAGGCGTAGGTGGACCCGCGAGTCGATGTCGCAAGTTCTTGTTTTAGTGACTCATCATTTACATCTGCAGTTCAGCACCTCTATCCCTTCGAGTTGAGCCGTGATGAGGTCTCCTTCTTTGACGCGGCCGACACCTGCAGGAGTGCCGGTGAAGATGAGATCGCCTGTTTTGAGCAGGTAGAATTGGCTGGCATAGGCAATGATCTGATCGACGGTGTGAATCATATCCCCCGTCCAGCCCACCTGGCGCGTCTCGCCATTGAGCTGCATCTCGAAATGCAGATTCTGCACATTTTTGCCTGACATCTCGGAAAGACGGAGCCATTTCTGTCCGCAAAAGGCGGCTCCATCAAAACCTTTGGCAATCTCCCAAGGCAATCCTTTCTGCGACAGCTGACGCTGGATGTCGCGCGCCGTAAAGTCAAGTCCAAGTGTAATTTCGTCGTAGTAACGGTGGGCAAAGCGTTCAGGAATGGATTTGCCGAGACGGTTGATGCGTACTACCAGCTCGGTCTCGTACTCGATTTGTTCGCTCCAGTCGGGCACAAAGAAGGGCCAGTCGGGGCGGGTGAGTGCCGTGTCGGGTTTGAGGAATAAGGTGATACCGCCCTGTTCGACGAGAGATTGTGGCATACCCACCTTTACGCCTTGTATCTGGGTGAGTGTATGCTTCAGTTCCTCGTTATGCTTGGCATAGTTCATGCCTACGCAGATTATCTTCATGCTTGTAGATGTTTATAACGGCTTGGACGAAGGCTTGCGTTTATTTCTTTCGTCCAAAATCCGCTGGTATCTCACCCCATTTTGCTGTCTCCCACTTGAAGATGGGTAGACGGAAGGTGTGGGTGCGGAGCCAGGATTCGGCTCGACGGATTAGGTCGAAGATATGGCCGTTCTGCTCGTTCTCTTCAAGTTGTGTCTTGCAGATTCCGGTACGTATCCATTTCTGGGCGTTCACCGAGTCACTGTAGATAGGCAGTCGGGTCCCCTGCTTCTCCTGCAAGGCAAGGCCATGGACGATGGCAAGGAATTCACCGATGTTGTTTGTGCCGCCCTCCAAGGGCCCTACGCGGAAGATCTCCTGTCCGGTGCGCACATAGACACCCCGATATTCCATAGGGCCGGGATTGCCTGAGCAGGCTGCATCGACGGCCAGCGAATCAACCAGGTAGGGAGGCGGCTGCTGCACAATGACACGTTTTTTGACAGGGGGTGTCGTCTCGGTTGGGGTCTCCTTCTTTACAGGAGCAGGAGCATCGACAAATGCCTCTTTCTTCGGGAGATCAGCCTTGCCCGCCTTCTCCTTGTCGAATTCGATGACGGTACCTTCCTTCTCGAGCCTTTCCATCTCGCGTGCTACTTCTTTGATGAGACCTTCCTTGTCGAAACCTTCGCGGAACGCCTCGACGGCAGCTTCCAAGGTCTTGAACGAACGATAGGAGGCATCGGGATAGCCCGAGACCTGCATTTCGGCTTCTTCCCACGAGTCATAAACCCCAGGGGCAAAGCCCTTCCAGACGACGTAATATTTCATGTTGCCCATAGGTGTCAATCGGTTGCAATTAGAATGCAAATATAGTCATTTTTGGTTAAAAAATGTGTTAACAGACTCTGAAAAATGTCATTTCGAAAGACAAAATACGCGATTTAGCCGGTTTTAGCAAGTTTTGCTGTCATTTTCTGGGGTGAAAAGTTGGAGTTTTCGATCGAAAAACGTATTTTTGCGCACGGTTTTATGAATTTTAATAATAATGTGATGAAACTAAATCATCTTTCCGTTTCTTATGCCCTAGTGGGCAGCCTTATTCTTACGGCTAGCCTCCTGCTGGCATCCTGCACCTCCAAGCCCATTGCCACAACTTCCAGTGCGAAGAATCTTTTTCCCAACACGTATGCGCTTGACGATGGCGAGTCCACTATTACCTGGATCAAGGATAATCAGGGCACTACCATGCACGAGGCAGGCCTGTTTCCGGATGCTACTCCTGAGGTTATTGCTGAGCTCGGCTTGCAATACGGCATTGCATCTACCATCAGCTGTTTCCTGCTTCATGCCGATGGCAAGTGGGCGCTCTTCGATACAGGTCTTGGCATCGGCAAAGGACAACTTATCACTGTTCTCGATTCGCTGAATGTGTCTTCAGAGAGCATCTCCGAACTCTTCATCACCCATTTCCATGGTGACCATATCGGAGGCATGGTCTATGAAGGAAAGCCTGTTTTCCCGAATGCCGAGGTCTATGTCGGCCAACGCGAGTATGACGCCTGGATCAACGAGATGCCGAAAGAGAATACTCGTATGCAGCGAGAGGCTATGGATGTCTATAAGAACCGTCTTCACTTTTTCCAGTTTGGCGACACACTGACCCATGGCATCGTTTGCATCGATGCAGTTGGACATACGCCAGGGCATACCGTCTTCCAGAAGGGGAACCTGCTCGTTATCGGCGACCTGCTGCATGGCGCTGCTCTACAGATTCCCCATCCTGAGATTTGTGCACGCTTCGACATGGACAAGGAACAGGCCGTGGCCTCTCGTATCCGCATCCTGAAGTATGCTGCCGACAACAACCTGCTGATGGCAGGTATGCACCTCCCTGAACCTGCGTTCATCAAACCTGGGCAAGCTAAATGAATCCTTTCGTTCGTTTGTTACATTTATGAAGCGCATTTTTCTGATAGGATACATGGGAGCGGGCAAAACCACATTGGGTCGCACGCTCTCCAAGGTCATGAACCTGGAATTTATCGACCTCGACAATTTTATCGAGGCACGCTACCATAAGACCGTGAAGGAAATCTTCGCCGAGATGGGGGAGGAGGGCTTCCGGCAGATTGAGCATCGCTCGCTCATAGAGGTCTCTGACTACGAGAACGTTGTCGTAGCGCTGGGAGGCGGCACACCCTGCTTCCTCGACAATATGGACATTGTCAAGCGGTCGGGCATATCGGTTTACCTGAAGCCCACCGAGGATGTACTGCTGCGCCGACTTATCAAGGGCAAGCACAAGCGTCCGCTTCTTGCCAACAAGAACGATGATGAAATCCTGCAGGTCATTCGTGAGCAGCTGGCATGGCGTGAGCCATACTATCTGCGTGCGGACATCGTCTTCGAATCATCCCACCTCGAAAACAAGGCCGATATCGTTCGCAGTGCCGAAAAACTGACGGAAATAATTGCCAAGATGTGACGAAATTATTTATATAAATGGCATTTTTATTGAAAAAATGTTCGAATAACAACTATTTTTGAAGAATTTTGCAAAAATATTTGGTGTGTATTCGTTCATTCGCTATCTTTGCACCCTGAAAAATTTAAGGTTGTGTTTATTCGACTATATTTTTAAGTTATGGAGAATCCAAAGATTATTGAGGCTTCGGAAGTGGTTGTCCGCTTCTCGGGAGACTCAGGAGATGGAATGCAGCTTGCTGGTACCATCTTCTCTACGGTTGCAGCTATTTTAGGAAATGAAATTTCCACTTTCCCGGATTATCCTGCCGAGATGCGTGCTCCCCGCGGATCGCTGGGAGGCGTTTCTTCGTTCCAGGTGCACGTGGGAAAGAAGGTTTATACGCCTGGCGACCAGTGCGACGTTCTCGTCGCCATGAATCCTGCTGCCTTGAAGCAGAATGTCAAGTTCCTCAAGAAGGGAGGCGTGTTGATTTATGACGAGGACACTTTTATCCAGTCGGAACTTGCCAAAGCTAAGTTTGCAACGCTCGATCCATTTACGGAGATGGGCATTGCCGACAAGTATCAGCTGGTGGGTGTCCCGGTTTCCGAATCTACCAAGGCCAGTCTTGCCGACACGGGCATGGATGCCAAGTCGGTGGCTCGCTGCCGTAATATTTTCGCACTCGGTTTTGTATTCTGGCTCTTCAATCGTCCGTTGGAGAAGGCCGAGGAGTTCCTCACATCCAAGTTCGCCAAGAAACCTGAGATCCTTCAGGCCAACCTCAAGGTTATCACCGATGGTTTTAATTATGGCGCCAACACTCATGCCAGCGTGAGCACTTATCGTGTGGAGTCAAGCAAGGCAGAACCAGGCATCTACTGCGATGTGAAAGGCAATGCGGCCACGGCATACGGCCTTGTGGCTGCTGCCGAGAAGGCGGGTACCCGTCTGTTCCTGGGCTCTTATCCTATCACACCAGCCACTGACATCTTGCACGAACTCTCGAAGCTGAAGTTCCTGGGTGTTACCACCGTGCAGGCCGAAGACGAGATCTCTGGTATCTGTACCGCTATTGGTGCAGCCTTTGGTGGTGCATTGGGTGCCACTTCGACTTCTGGCCCAGGCATCGCCCTCAAGAGTGAGGCCATCGGTCTGGCTGTGATGGCAGAGCTGCCGCTCGTTGTTATCGACGTGATGCGAGGTGGCCCATCGACCGGCCTTCCCACCAAGACTGAGCAGACCGACCTTATGCAGTGCATCTATGGACGCAACGGCGAGTCTCCTTGTGTCGTGATGGCAGCCTCTTCGCCTGTCGATTGCTTCTATGCAGCCTACAATGCTTCGAAGATTGCGCTCGAGCACAATACGCCCGTCGTCCTTCTTACTGATGCCTTCTTGGGCAATGGCTCTTCTTCGCTCCGCATCCCCGATTCGGAGAATCTTCCCGATATCAAGCCCGCCATCGCTACTGCCGACATGGCAGGCAGCTATGAGCCTTATGCCCGTGACCCCGAGACGTTCGTTCGGCTCAAGGCCATCCCCGGCACCGAAGGTCTCATGCATCGTTTGGGTGGTCTCGAAAAGGACGAGCATGGAGCTATCTCGACCAATCCTGACGTTCACCAGAAGATGGTCCGCAACCGTCAGGCCAAGATTGACTACATCGCCAATGTCATCCCCGAACTTGAGGTGATGGGTGATGCAGATGCCGACACCATCGTCATCGGATGGGGTGGTACCAGCGGACACATCTCTGCTGCTGTCGAGAACCTTCGTGCTCAAGGCGTGAAGTTGGCACAGGCTCACTTCGAGTACATTGTTCCGCTTCCAAAGAACACCGCCGAGGTGCTCCGTAAGTATAAGAACATCCTCTGCTGCGAGCTCAACAACGGCCAGTTTGCCGCCTATCTGCGTTCGAAGGTTGAAGGCATCTCGATCAAGGAATTCAATGAAGTGAAAGGCCAGCCGTTCCAGATCAGTGACATCGAAGGAGCTATCCAATCTGTAGTAAAAGGGTAAAAAGAAAAAGCTATGACACAATATACTCAAGCTGACTTCAAGTCAGACCAGCCGCTGAAATTCTGCGCTGGTTGTGGAGATCATGCAGTTGCAGCCTCGATGCAGCGTGCAATGGCAGAACTGGGCATTGCTCCCAGTCAGACAGCAGTGATCTCAGGCATTGGTTGTTCGAGCCGTATGCCTTATTATATGAACACCTACGGTATGCACACCATTCATGGTCGTGGTTTGGCCATCGCTACCGGCCTCAAGGTTGCGCGCCCTGACCTCACCGTGTGGAATGTGACGGGTGACGGTGACTGTCTTGCCATCGGTGGCAATCACTTCATTCATGCCATGCGTCGTAACATCGACCTCAATATCATCCTCTTCAACAACAAGATCTACGGATTGACCAAAGGCCAGTATTCACCCACTTCCGACCGTGGCCTTGTCACCAAGTCTTCTCCTTGGGGCACCGTGGAGGATCCTTTCTGTCCTGCCGAGCTGTGTATCGGCGCTCGTGGCACTTTCTTTGCCCGTGCCATCGATGGTGACATCAAGAACAGCATTGCAGCCATGAAGGCTGCCGTGGGGCACAAGGGTGCATCCGTGGTCGAGATGCTTTGCAACTGCGTCATCTTCGCTGATGGCATCCACAAGCTCGTCACTGATCCCGCCGTGCGTGCCGACAAGACCATCCTCCTCGAGGACGGCAAG
>JAEEUA010000258.1 GCA_016286775.1 Bacteroidales bacterium | reverse complement strand
AAGAGCGAGTCCTCCAGACAGATGCGGCCGTTGGCACCCGAGCAGACGATGAGCACGTCCTTGCCCAGGGAGAGAATGCGTTCGGTGAGGGCGCGCAGGTTGACGAAAGCACCGATGAGTAGCTGATAGCAGTCGGCTGCGCCCTTGATGGCCTTGGTGCCGTTGGTCGTCATAAAGACGATAGACTTGCCGTTGACCTTATCGACAGAATATTCGGAAGGAGAGTTACCGAAATCAGCGAACGAACAGCGTTCAGTAGCCTGCTCAGCACCCACAAGGTGTCCCAAGGACTTATAGGCAAGTGCTTCCTGCTCGGTGGCAACAGGAATGATATAGGATGCACCGTTGGCAAAAGCCGTGCAGATGGTGGTCGTGGCACGGAACACGTCGGTCACCACCACGACGCTGTCGCGGTGCTCATAGAGATGGATTAGGCTGGGAGAGAAACAGATTTCGATTTGCATTGTTAGTTAAGGGATATTAAGGGATATTGAGGATATTAAGGGATATTAAGGGACGATACCATTGTCTTGTCAATATGGTGAATAAGGGACTCTATTGACATTCGTCCCCAAATATCCCTTAGAATCCCTTAATATCCCTTAGAATCTCTTGTTAAAGATTTGCTTCAATCAGCTTCTGGATGTCTGCCTTGGCAGCGAGACCAACCTTCTTGCCGACAATTTCGCCATTCTTGATAAGCATGACAACAGGAATGTTGCGGATTCCGTACTTGATGGTGAGGTCTTCACCCTCGTCCACATTGTACTTGCAGATTTCTGCACGGCCTTCATACTCTTCGGCGAGTTGTTCGACGATGGGAGAGAGACGCTGGCAGGGGCCACACCAAGTTGCCCAGAAGTCGATAACTACGAGTTTGTCACTTGCCAGGATTTCGCTGGCATTCTGATCGGTGATTTGTTTTGCCATAATGATTAAATATTAGTCGTTAGGAATACTTTCTTAATAAAACTGACGCCCGTCTCACGACAGTCGTCAGCCCTTTCTCTCATTTTATGAAGTTTTGTGGAATTACTCACGATGCAAAGATAGGGACTTTTTTTGAACGCTCCAAATATTTCATCCAAAAAAACCATTTTTTTAAGTATTTTTTACAAATGGAGCCATTTATGAGCCTATTTGAGTTGAATTTTCTGATATTTTATGCCCTGGCGACGCCAAGTATAGATGGCGTGCAGCGTATTGTCGCTGCCGAGAAGCAGGGACGGATAGCTGTATTGGCTGATGGGCGACGACTCGAGCGTGAGCCGATGAGTCCATGTGATTCCGTCGGAACTGGTGGCGATGCAGGTGGGATTGCGCAACGGCTTGTCAGGTCCGGGAACGAGCGAGAAGGGATTATAGACCATGGCGAACGTGCCATCGGGCAACGTCACGGCATCAATGCCCGAATTGTTGTTGGGCACGTCGTCGAGCAGTCGCATCGGTCCCCAGGTAAGTCCGCCATCCTCGCTGAAGGCTGTGGCAATGCGAGCCAGGTGGCTCTCGGTATCCTTGGGCCGATGGGTGCGGCAGAGCATCTGGATGCGTCCGTCCTGATGAACAAGCAGGGCGGGCTGGATAGTGCCGATTTTCGGTTCTTCGGGCACGGGTCCATAGAGCGCCCATGTCTGTCCGTCGTCTTCGCTCATCTCGATGTAGCTGCGCCATTGTCCCGACTTCTCCTTCGATGCGGTGGCTGTCTCCTTGCTCGAAGGGGAGAGGATGCGAGCCTTCTGGAGCACCGTTCCATTGGCGCAACGGAAGCCCTTAGGTAGATAGATGGGCTGGTTCTTGATGGCGCCAAGCAGGCTGTCGCTCGATTGCACGGGCGAGAGCTGCGGGCTTGGAGCAGGATTGGCGGTTGCGACGAGTTCTTGACGCGGATTGCTCCACGTGTGTCCGTTGTCGCTCGAACGCATCAGGTAGCCCGTCCAGTCGCGTACGTTCTTGCCGATCTTGTAGAAGAGCAGGAGGTCGCCGCCCGGAATCTGGAAGAGCACGGGGTTGTAGCATGCCTTGCGGTTCACATTCGTCTCGATGGGCGAGGTGAGCGTGCTGTCGATCTCGGTGCCGAAAGGCTTTGCTCCTTCGCGCAAGTCACCATTGGCAACAAGTTGCAGAGGTTCCCACTGGTCCTTGCCCTTGGGTTTGCGCGACGTATAGATGCAGACGTCGGGTGCGCCTTCGCGTGCACCGAGGAAGAAGGTGCAGAGCAGGTCACCATTCTTGAGCTCGGCAATCGAAGCGCTGTGGCAGGACGGATGGGCAGCATTCTGGAAGTCATAGACGAACTGGTCGCATACGATTCCTTCGCGGTCACGACTGAGACTGTCGGCATACTGGCGCTCGTAGGCTCCACCATTATAATAATCGCGCACGGGAAGGGCGGGGTCGAGATCATAGATGAGATGATGTGTGCCGGAACCGAGGGTGAGGAAACCTCTCAAACCAACTACATTGTACGGCAGCGTGACTTTGCCCGTCGCGTTGCAGGGAATGGTGACGTCCCACGTGAGCTGGCGGTCGGTCTTCTGCCAATGACTGGCGACTAATCCGTAGGGTGTCTTGTAGCTGGCCGAAGCCTCGTCGAGTTCCTCCACTTCGAAGTTGGGTGAGAAGTCGATGACCTTGAAGCCGGGTGCACCGGCCTTGATGCCGCCAACGTTCTCCATGCACCACGGGATGAGGTCGCCGAGCAGCATGATGTGGTTGCCCGAATTCATGCGCGGATTGGCGGTATCGCCGTTCCAAAGCTCCCAGATGGTGGTGGCTCCGTGCAAGGCCATGTAGCCCCAGCCTGGATAACTTTTCACAGTGGCAAGCATCCAGGCGAGATCCTGACGACCCATATCGGCAAGACCGCGCAATAGCCACGACATGCCGATGACGCCGCATTGGATGTGTCCGTCGATGCCGCGCAGTTCAGGTGTGTCGCCCGGGAGGAGCAGATGCTTGCGCATGATCCAGCGTTCGACGGAGGCAGCATGTTCGTCGGGCACGATGCCGAAAGCCCAGGGCAGGAGGTTGGCGGTGACGCTATTGTTGCTGTAATAGACGGAGTCGGGATAAAGGATATGGTTGCCGGGACCTGTCATCGAGCTGGGTGTGCGTCCTGCCTTGGGATTGTCGGCACTTGTCTTGACGTGGAGGAACTCTCCGTTGATGGCGTCGCGCAGTGCCTCACGGCAAGCCTGGTATTCGGCCTTGTCAGCTTCGAGCAGTTCGATGGTGAGACCTTGGCGATTCAAGGCCAGGCGTTCTGCGTTGGAGCAACCTTGCAACTTCTGGATGAGGATGTCGTCGAACTTCATCATATCCTGGAAGAGGCGGTAGAGGTAGCACGAGCCGATGAGTACGCCGTCGGTCACGCGGTTGGGATCCTGGCTATGGATAAGTTCGGGAGCCTCGGGTGGACAGCACCAGTCGGCATATTTGTCGGCCTTCACGACACCCGTCACGGGATCGCGATGCTGCTGCCAGAAGTGCATCACCCAGCGACGCATGGCGGGATAGTGGCGACGGATGGCCTCGATGTCGCCAAACTGCGTGTAGAGCATATCGGCACCGAAGATGAAGACCGAAGGCCAGGTGATGTCGTCGTTATAGTAGTTCCAGAAAGCGGGAGCCACGCCGGGCAGGGTACCGTCGGGTCGCTGCGAGTCTTCGAGGTCCTGCATCCATTTCAGATAGAGCGCATGGTTGTCCATCAGGTAGCTTTCGCCCCAGCAGCCCATCGAATGGTCGCCCACCCAGGGCTGGCGCTCGTCGCGCTGCGGACAATCGACGGGCATACCCTTGTAGTTGGAACGAACGCCCCAGAACGCATTCTGCACCACGCGGTTGAGCACGGGATTGGTGGTCTCGAAGGTATAGAGCGTCTCCATCGGGTCGCCCACCACTTCGCCGATGAAGGGCGAAGTGGGGTTTGAGGAGTTTG
>JAEEUA010000054.1 GCA_016286775.1 Bacteroidales bacterium | reverse complement strand
CTATCCGTGATAGAGTGTCTGACTGGACTATCGGCGGTCTAGTCGCTGGCAGCATCCTTGCCAAGTCCGGCTTCTTCGCCAAGCTCGGTGTCCTGCTGCTGAAATTCTGGAAAATCATCGCTGTCGGTGCCGTAGCCATAGCAGCAGGAATAAAGAAGATATTCGGTTCGAAGAAAGCGTGATGCGCCACATAAGATAGGATGTACGGAATCATCGACTGCGATAATTGCTATGTCTCGTGCGAACGTGTATTTCGGCCCGAACTGAAGGACACGCCTATCGTTGTGCTTTCGAACAACGATGGATGTGTTGTCGCGCGTAGTAATGAGGCAAAGAAATTGGGCATCAAGGCGGGGGTGCCCTATTATCAGTTGGCCGAGCTGTTCCCAGATAAGAAGATTGCCGTCTTTTCCAGTAACTACGAACTGTATGGCGAACTGACGAGCCGCGTGGTAGGCATCATCCGTCGGGAGGCTCCTGCATATTTCCGTTACAGTATCGACGAATGTTTCGTCTATTTCGAAGACGTTGAGCAGATGGACTTGAAGCGATGGGGGGAGGACCTGCACAAGAACGTCAAGCTGAGCGTGGGCATGCCTGTCAGCATCGGCATTGCGCCCAACAAGACCTTGGCAAAGATGGCCTCCCATTTCGCCAAACGTCACATGGGCTATCGACATTGCTGCCTCATCGACTGCGTTGAGAAACGCAACAAGGCACTCAAACTTTATCCTATCGACGATGTGTGGGGCATTGGACGGCGTTATGCCGCTCGGCTTCGGTCGATGGGGGTTGAGACAGCCTACGACTTCGCTACTCATAGTCTGTCATGGGTCAAGGCAACATTCCGCAACATCGTCATCGAACGTACCTGGCGTGAACTGAATGGCGAGGACTGTGTGCCCAACGAGGAATTCGCCCGCAAACAGAGTATCTGCACCAGCCGTTCGTTCAATGGCATGATCACCGACCTCGAAGGACTACGCACCCACGTTGCAAACTACGCTGCCCGTTGTGCCGAGAAGTTGCGTCAGCAGAGGTCGGTAGCCTACATCGTCAGCGTCTTCCTCTATACCAATCCTTTCCGCGAAGATCTGCCGCAATATAACAATTTCATGGAGAAACGTCTTTCGATGCCTACGAACAGTACCATCGAGATCGTGGAGGCGGCTTTCGATGTGCTTCAGCAAATGTATCGCGAGGGCTATCATTACAAGAAGGCAGGTGTTATCGTCATGGACATCGGTCCAAGGACTCCCATCCAGCTCGACCTCTTCGACTACAATGCCGAGCAGTTCCAGAAGATGAAACGCCTCGATGCCATCATTGACCGCATCAACAAGGTAAATGGAACCGAGACCATCGTCCTGGGTTCCCAGCAATACACTAGTCGCAACGGTAAGGGCAAGGCCCAAGTCTTTGCCAATGCCATCAAGCACGACTATCGCAGCCAGAATCCTACCACCCGCTGGAGCGACATTATTGTCTTGAAATGAAAACATCGCTGAAAAGGGTGCGATGTCGCCTTCCCTGGAAGGACAATCAATGAGAAAAAGAGGAGGCAAACACCTATTGCAAGTGTTTGCCTCCTGCTATTTTTTGAGGATGATAGGAATTCAATCCGTTGTCTTACCAGATATTCACACGATTCTCGGGAGCAACGTAGAGCTTGTCGCCCTCCTTGATGTCGAATGCCTTGTACCACTCTTCGCACTGGGCAACACCACCGTTGACACGGAGGAAGTTGGCTGAGTGAACGTCAACAAGAGCAAGACGACGGAGAATCTCCTCGGTGCTTACACCTGCCCATACGTTAGCGTAGGAGAGGAAGAAGCGCTGCTCGGGGGTGAAGCCGTTCTCATCGCCCATGTAGGTCTTCGAACCCTGCTGCTTGGCAAGCTGGAGAGCCTGGAAGGCGATGTTGAGTCCACCGTGGTCAGCGAGGTTCTCGCCAAGGCACTGGTGGCCATTGCTGTGGAGCTCATCTGGGATGACCCAGAGAGAATCGAAATAGACAGCCATCTGCTCGGCAGGAATCTTGAATGCCTCAACATCGGCATCAGACCACCACTGGCGCAGGTTGCCTTCCTTGTCGTACTGACGGCCCTGGTCGTCAAAGCCGTGAGTCATCTCGTGACCGATGACTACACCGATGGCACCGTAGTTGACAGCATCGTCGAAGTCCTTCGAGAAGAAGGGCGGCTGGAGAATGCCGGCTGGGAAGCAGATTTCGTTGGTCGTTGGGTTGTAGTAGGCATTGACGGTCTGTGGGGTCATGTACCATTCGTCCTTATCGACGGGCTTGTTATAGTGCTTCTCCTTGTCGAGGTTCCAGTAGAACTTGCTGATGGCATAAACGTTATCGACGAGGGTCTTCTCGGGATCGACGGTGAGGCCGGAGATGTCCTCCCATTTGTCGGGATAGCCAATCTTGATGTAGAAGGTGCTGAGCTTCTCAAGCGCAGCCTGCTTGGTCTCTTCGCTCATCCAGGTCTGTGCCTTGATGCGTTCGCCGAGGATGGTCTGGAGGTTGTGGACGAGATCGAGCATCATCTGCTTCGACTCGGCAGGGAAGTACTTCTCGACATACATCTGGCCTACGGCTTCGCCCATAAGGCCATCCACACGGTTCACAGCGCGACGCCAACGGGGCTGCTGCTCCTTGGCACCGGTGAGCTTCTGGTTGTAGCGGAAGTTCTCGTCAACGAACTCGTCGCTGGTGAGGCCGCAGAGGGCGCTGATGGTCTGCCACTCGTAGATGGACTTGAGATCCTCGAGAGGGGCCTTCATCAGAATCTCGCAAGCCTTGGCAACAGGAGCGGGCTGACCGAGGTCGATTTCGGTGGTCTGGTCGTAGCCGTAGTTCTTGAAGTAGGTGTTCCAGTCGAACTTGCAGAACTTGCTGGCTTCATCCACGGTCATCTTGTGGTAGTTGCCCTCGGGATCACGAAGCTCCTCCATCGAGAAGCTGACCTTGGCGATCTGAGTCTCGTACTTCAAAAGGTTCTCCATCTTGGCCTTGGCAACCTTCTCGGTAGCACCCGTGAGCTTGTAGATGTTTACGATGTGCTCCTTGAAGGCCTCACGCACCTTGACGATGGCGGGGTCGTCGGAGAGATAGTAGTCGCGGTTGCCGAGGCTGAGGCCGCCCTGGCTTACGCCAACGATGTTAATCTTGGCGTTCTTCTGGTCTGCGCCGATGCCGATACCGAAAAGCAGATCGTCGTGCTCGGTGGCCATCATCTTGAGGAGTTCGTCACGAGTCTGGATTGCATTGACCTTATCGACGTAAGGCTTGACAGCGGCGAAGCCTTCATTGTTGAGGCGAACAGAGTCCATCGAGAGGTTGTAGAGGTCGCCGATCTTCTGGGCGATGGTGCCTTTCTCGTTTTCCTGAGCGGCAATGCCTTGGATGAGTTCGGCGAGCTGCTTGGTGTTGTCGTCACCGAGCTTGGTGAATGAACCCCAGCGTGGGAACATGGCAGGCTGTGGGTTGTTGTCGATCCAGTGACCGGTGGCATACTGGAAGAAGTCATCGCCTGGACGGGCGGTGGTGTCCATGTTGCTGTAGTTGAGACCCGTGGTCTTGTCAACAGACTTTTGGCAGCCGGCGAGGGCTGCTGCGCAAATAGCGCTCATAAGGATTAGTTTTTTCATTTTTTGGGTTTATAATTTTTGATCGGAGTGATCGGAATGATCGAAGTGTTCGGAATACTCTGAATACTCAGAATACTCGGAGTACTCTGAATGCTCTGAAAAGAAGGTTGTTTATATGCCTTTGGCCTTGGCCTCGTCCCAGAGGGCGTCCATCTCGGCGAGTGTCATGTCGTTGAGCAGACGGCCTTGCTTCTTGGCTTCGGTTTCGACATAGGTGAAACGGCGCAGGAACTTCTGGTTGGTCTTTTCGAGCGCGTTGTCGGGCTTGATCTTGTAGAGGCGTGCGGCATTGATGAGGCTAAAAAGCAGGTCGCCGAATTCGCGTTCGGCACGCTCGCGATCCATGTTGCCGACTTCGGCCTCAAATTCGCTGATCTCCTCCTTTACCTTCTGCCAGACATCTTCTCGCTGTTCCCAGTCGAATCCGGCATTGCGTGCCTTGTCCTGCATGCGATAGGCCTTGATAAGGGAGGGCAATCCTGCGGGAATACCCGAGAGGATGGTCTTGTTGCCGCCCTTCTCCTTTTGCTTGACGACCTCCCAGAGCTTCGAGACGTCATCGGCGTTGCGGACATCCTCTCCACCACGCACCCCAACTTGCGAAATGAGCGAACCATCGGGATTGAAGACATGGGGATGACGGAAGACGAGCTTGTCGCACATCGAATTGCAGATGTCGGCAAAATCGAACTGCCCCTTCTCTTCGCCGAACATGGCATAGAAGAAGATCTGCTCGAGCACGTCGCCGCATTCCTTCTTGATCTCGTCGGGATCGCCCTTGATGAGGGCTTCGCCGAGTTCATAGACCTCTTCGATGGAATTCTGACGGATGGATTCGTTGGTCTGCTTGGCATCCCAGGGGCAGTCCTTGCGCAGCGTCTGCATTACGCCAAGCGCTCGTGCAAAGGCCGCAAGCTTCTGGTCGAGGTTCGGTACTTCGTGGTGCTGTTCCATTATCGCTTGTAGTTCGTTAGGCCGGTCTTGAGGAAGTTGACGTAGGCGTCGATGTCTTCGTCGTAAGAATAAGAACCATTGAGCGGGTTGCCCTTCCCGTCGAGGAGCACATAGAATGGCTGGGCATTTGCGCCGAACTTGGAACGCTGGAGGTAGCTCCACTTGTCGCCGATGGTGCGCAGTTTGACCTGCTTGCCGTTCTCGGTGACCACTTCGGTGCCGCCGGGCAATGCTGTCTTGTCGTCAACCATCAGTTCGATGAGGATGTAGTCGTTCTCGATGATGTTCTTCACTTCGGGAGCCGTCCAGACAGCAGCCTCCATCTTGCGGCAATTGACACAGCCAAAGCCACTGAAATCGACGAGCACAGGTTTGCCGGCACGTTGTGCAGCCTCCATGCCTTCCTCGTAGCTGTGGTAGGTGGTGATGGCCTCTTCGCCAAGCTTGAAATCCTGGGTGCTCATGGGCGGTGTGAAGGCGGAGATAGCCTTGCAGGGAGCGCCCCACAGACCGGGAACCATATAGACGGAGAATGAGAAGCAGACAAGCGCAAGCATCAATTGCGTGACTGACACACGGTCCGACGGGTCGGGATCGTCGTCATGCGGCAGACGGATCCAGCCGAGCAGATACATGCCGCAAAGGGCGAAAATTACAATCCAGATGGCCAGGAAGGTCTCGCGGTCAAGGATGCGCCATCCGTATGCAAGATCGGCAACGGAAAGGAACTTGAAGGCCAGAGCCAACTCACAGAAACCGAGGACAACCTTCACCATGTTGAGCCAACCGCCCGATGAGGGCATGGACTGGAGCATCGAGGGGAACATGGCAAACAGTGTGAACGGTAGGCTCAGCGCAAGGGCGAAACCGAACATGCCGATGGCAGGATAGAGCATTGAGCCAGAGGTGGCAGCCTCGACAAGTAATGTGCCGATGATGGGGCCGGTACAGCTGAACGAGACGAGGCAGAGGGTGAATGCCATGAAGAAGATCGAAAGCAGGCCTGTGGTGGCATCGGCCTTCTCGTCGAGCTTGGTGGTCCAGGATTCGGGCAACGTGAGTTCGAAGGCTCCGAAGAACGAGAGAGCGAAAACGACGAGGAGAAGGAAGAAGATGATGTTGAACACCGCATTGGTGGCCAGGCTGTTGAGGGCCGAGGCTCCGAAGATGACCGTGATGAGCAGTCCGAGGCCGACATAGATGACGATGATGGAGATGCCGTAGGTCACAGCATCCTTGATTGACTTATTGCGGTCCTTGGTGCGCTTGAGGAAGAAGCTTACGGTCATTGGAATCATAGGCCAGACGCAAGGCGTGATGAGCGCCACAAGGCCGGCTATGAAGCCTGCGATAAGGATGTACCACCAAGAGTGAGCACGGCCAGAGTCGTCGCCCTTCGAAGAGCCGTCGGCATAGGCTTCGAGCTGGTCGATGACGGGAGTCCAGAGGTCACTGGTGCTTACTGAAGTTGGTTCTGCGGGGACAGCGATGCTGTCTGGATTGGCTCCGTCGGTCGAACTGGCATCGGCAGAATCCGTTCCTTCGATTGCCACGGGTTGCTGCTCGGTGTCGGCAGGTTTCTCGGCCTCAAAGCTGCCCGTGAAGGAAAATTCCTCGTTGGTGGGAGGCGTACACATGCCGTCGCAGCAACTCATGTAGGTCAGATAGCCTTCGATGGTATAATCACCGCCGGTAAGACGTATTTTCTGCTGTAAGGCGGCTGACCCCTCGTAATAGGTGAGTTCCATGCCGAATGCATCATCGTATTTGGTGATGGGTTTGCCGCTGACGAAGTGGGAGGGGCCCTGCAGCTTGGCGCCCTTCAAGGTCTCGAAGGTGAGACTTGTCTTTACGGGTCCGCCTTCGGGCACATTCATGTTGTAGAGATGCCAGCCGTTGTCAATCTTGGCGGAATAGGTGATGATAAGGGTGTTGCCTTCCTGCTTGGTCGTGATGTCCCACTTCACGGGATTGACCATCTGGGCTATGGCAACTGTCATGATGCTGCAGAAAAGCAGCAGGGCCGTAAGTATTCTTTTCATCGGAGATTTGAGTAAAAAATTGCGCGCAAAAATAATAATAATTCTCCGAACCTCCAAATATTTCGGCATCTTTGCCATCCAAATTCAAGAAATTGTGCAAAGATATGCATTTTTGAATGGTCAATTGACCAATGGAAGAAGGTTTGAAGTGACTCAGATTGCCAATCATAGTAAACAAAAGTTGTTCAAAAGTGGTTCGATTGTACGATAATTAGTCGAAAGCAAAGCCGTTTTCCACTTTTCTATTTATCTTTGCCCCAATCCAAGAAGGGGCAGGCGACGGATTTGCCTACCCTTGGACAATAATCTTAACGACAAAACGACAATGCCAGTACGGAGCATATCACGACAGCAGTATTTCGACGAACTCTCACGGACCAGTGAGAAGTTCTTTGTCCCTTTTATCAATCAGTACATCACCTTGAAGCCCGGACTGCGTGTCCTGGAGGTCGGATGCGGTGTTGGCGGAAATCTTGCACCCCTGGCAACCCGTGGATGCGAAGTGACGGGCATCGATCTGGACTCCGATAACATCGTTGCTGCTGAAGAATGTTTCGCAGCCAAGGGGCTTGTGGGGCAGTTTATCAGTCTGGACTTCTTCAAGATGGAAAAGCCCGAAGAGCCTTTTGATCTGGTGGTATGTCATGATGTGATTGAGCATATCCCGGACAAGAATGCCTTCATGCAGAAGATCAAGAGCCTCATCGGTCCCGACAGTATTGTGTTCATGTCCTTCCCTGCCTGGCATATGCCTTTTGGTGGCCATCATCAGAACTGCCGGAATCGTTTCGTCTCGCATTGTCCCTACATCCACCTTCTGCCGCGCTGGCTCTACCGCAAGATTCTTCAGTGGGCGGGCGAGCGGGAAGGTACGGTGAAGGAACTGCTCGAAATCAAGTCAACCGGCACCACAGTCGAATCATTTGAACGTATCTGTTCCAACGTGGGATTCCGAATCGTCGAACGATGTCTCTATTTCATCAACCCGCACTACGAGACAAAGTTCGGTCTCAAGCCTCGTAAGCTATGGCCTGTAATAGCGCATATCCCTTATTTGCGTAACTTCTTCACCACCTCGTGCTTCTATATGTTGTCTTGAGCAATCGGAACAACGTGATTCGTGCAGACCGCATCGAAAGACGCGCGCCCGGCAGTTGTCGGACGCGCGTCTTTCGGCGATGGGAAGAGAAGGCTTAGAGCGACTGCATGTCGTTCAGTTTCTTGTAATAGCCACCGAGGGCGATGAGTTCCTCGTGTGTGCCGCGTTCTACAATCTGCCCCTCATGCAGTACGCAGATCTCGTCGGCATTCTTGATGGTGGAGAGCCGATGGGCGATGGCGATGGTGGTACGGCTCTTCATCAGGCGTTCGAGCGCTTCCTGCACCAGGCGTTCCGATTCGGTGTCGAGTGCTGAGGTGGCCTCGTCGAGGATGAGGATGGGCGGGTTCTTGAGGATGGCACGTGCGATGCTAAGGCGCTGGCGCTGACCGCCCGACAGACGTCCGCCACGGTCGCCGATCATGGTCTGGTAGCCGTGTTCGGTCTCCATGATGAAGTCATGGGCGTTGGCAATCTTGGCGGCTGCTTCAACTTCGGCCTGTGTGGCATTCTCCACACCAAACGTGATGTTGTTGAAGATGGTGTCGTTGAAGAGGATGGCTTCCTGATTCACATTACCAATCAAGGCTCGCAGGTCGCTGATGCGGACATCGCGCACGTCCATGCCATCGATGAGAATCTTTCCTTCAAGCACGTCGTGATAGCGCGGCACGAGATCAACCAGGGTGGATTTGCCCGAACCGGATTGGCCGACGAGCGCTATGGTCTTGCCTTTCGGCACACGAAGGTTAATGTCGCGCAGCACCTGCATGTCGGAATTCTTGTACTTGAAGGAGACGTCCTTGAACTCGATGCCTTCGTTGAAGCCACGGAGTTCCTTCGGATGGGCGGGATCGGTGATGTTGTTCTCGGCCTTGAGGATCATGTCGATGCGGTCCATCGAGGCAAGGCCCTGCGGCACGTTGTAGAATGCTTTCGAGAATTCCTTGAGGGGATTGATGACGCTGTAGAGGATGACCAAATAGTAGATGAACATGGCGGCATCCATCGACGAATTGCCTCCAAGGATCAGCCAACCGCCGAACCAAAGGACGATGACGATGAGAACAGTGCCCATAAATTCGGAGGTGGGGTGGGCCGACGACTGGCGAATAGCCATGCCGTTGAGTGCACCCCGGTAGATGTCGTTGGTGCGCGTGAAGCGCTGCATCATCTTGCTTTCGGCTATGAAGGCCTTGATGACACGCAGACCGCCTAAGGTCTCGTCGAGTTCGGTCATGATTTCGCCCCACTGGTCCTGCACAAACTGCGACTTGCGTTTCAGCTTGCGGCTCACTGAGCCCATGATCCAGCCGGCAATGGGAATGAAGAGCAGGACGAAGATGGTGAGCTTCCAGCTCAGCAGGAACATGGTGAAGAAGCAGACCAGGATGGCGATGGGCGACTTGATGAGCATATCGACCGACGAGGTCAGTGCCGTCTCGACCACCTGCACATCGGCACTCATGCGTGCCGTGATGTCCCCCTTGCGCTCCTCGCTGAAGAACGAGAGTGGCAGACGCAGCACCTTGTTGTAGAGTTCCAGCCGGATGTCCTTGGTAATGCCCGTTCGGAATGGGATCATCACGGCCGACGAGGCAAAGTAGGAAGCCGTCTTGATGGCAGTCATCACGATGAGCACCACGCCCATGGCGATGAGTGTCCAAAGGGCACCGTGTTCGGCGATGAGCTGGCTCACATACCAGTAGGCATCGTTGATGAGCACGTCCTTGTCGAGGTTGGACCAGTCGATGGCTTGATAGGCATACTCCTGCCGATCCACCTGGAAGAGGATCTGCAGGATGGGAACCAATGCGGCAAACGAGAAGATGTTGAGCCATTGGCTCAAGAAATTCAGGATGATGGACCACACCAGATTGGCCTTATAGGGGCGGATATAGCGTCGGATGACCTGGAAGAATTGTTTTACCATTTTTAAAGCGTGATCTTGAACTTGAGTATTCGCTCCTTGAGCATTTCACGGGGCACAATGCGCTTGACGGAATCGGCAATGATGTTGAGCATGCGTTCGCGCATGTAATCCTGCCGGATGACGAGCGAGATGGTGCGAAAGAACTTGGGACCCTGGATAGAGCGCAGGTTACGCTGCATGTCGGGGGTGAGGGCAGTCCTGAACATCTCTGGAATGAGAGTGTAGCCACCGTTGGCGTTCACCAGGTTGATGAGCGTATGCAGACTTCCGCGATCGATGGTCGTGTTGTGGAATGTCTCCTTGTGCGTGATGTTTGAGAGCTGCGGATAGTGGTCGTGGAAAACGCGCATGGCCCATATGCCACCGTCGAGCAGGTCTTCGGGCCGCAGCGAATCGCGTTGCCAGAGGGGTGACGTCGGCGATACGTAGAGGAGAAAGCGCTCGGTGTAAAGCTCTATCTCGTAGAGGTTTGTGTCCTTGATTTCCGTGCCCGAAACGATGGCCATGTCGAGTTCGGCGCGCTGAAGCATCTCAATGAGCTGTTCGGCAAACAGCTCGGTGACGGTAGTGTGAACGTTGGGATATTCCTGCCGCATCACCTTGGCCATGGCAGGGTAGAGGTAGGGGGCAACGGAGGGAATGATGCCAAGAAAGAGGTTGCCCTTGTCGGACTCCTTCTCGTTCAGGACAAGGTCGCGTAGCTGCTGCGAGTTGTGCAGAATGACACGCGCCTGGCTGATGATGCGCTGCCCCAGGGCTGTTGGTTCGATCGGATGCTTCGAACGGTCGAAGATGACCACGTCGATCTCCTGCTCCAGCTTGGCAATCGTTGTGCTGAGCGTCGATTGGGTGACGCCGCATGCGGTGGCCGCATTCACAAAGTGACGATGCGTATCGACGGCTACAATATACTCCAACTGCTGGAAGGTCATCCCTGAATGTTAAAAAAATTAAGATTGTCTTAATGGGCTCCGGCTGTAGGATAAAATGCTATTCCTAAGCAACGGAAAAGGACATTATTGATTTTTATCGATGCAAAGATAGAAAAAATCTGTTTGCATAGTTCAAAACTTTTCCATATTTTTGCACCCGCAAAACGAAATAAGTATGCTTTTTCTCGTTTTGCAACCCGTATTTAATATTTTATCTCATCTATATTATCTTACCCATTCATGATTCAGAAAGTAATTAAGCGCGACGGTCGTACCGTTGACTTTAATTTCAACAAGATTGAAGATGCCATCCGCAAGGCGATGGCACAGACCGAGAAGGGCGTGGATGCCATCCTCGCCGCAACAGTTGCCGACAAGATTGCCAAAGATGGTGACGCCCTGATGTCAGTAGAGGCTATCCAGGACCGTGTGGAGGAAGCGCTGATGGATTCCGAGCGCAAGGAAGTGGCTCGCGTGTACATCTCTTATCGCAACGCACGTACCATCGCGCGTCGTGCCAAGACCCGTGAAGTCTTTGAGGAGATCATCGGAGCCAAGAAGAACGACATCACCCGCGAGAATGCCAATATGAATGCCGATACTCCGGCAGGCATGATGATGAAGTTCGCCAGCGAGACCACCAAGCCCTTTGTCGATGACTATCTCCTCGACGAGGATGTACGCATCGCTGCCCAGAACGGCTACATCCACATCCATGACAAGGACTACTATCCCACCAAGTCGCTCACCTGCGTTCAGCACCCGTTGAACACCATCCTGCAGCACGGATTGAAGGCTGCCCATGCCGAGTCGCGTCCTGCCAAGCGCATCGAGACTGCTTCGGTACAGGCTTGTATCTCCCTCGAGACAGCCCAGAACGAGATGCATGGCGGACAGGCCATCCCCGCTCTCGACTTCTATTTTGCTCCTTATGTGCGTCTCACCTATCAGGAGGAGATCCGCAATTTGGAGAGCTACGAGGGCAAGGATCTGAACCACCTCATGAATGTGGAATTCGATGACTATCTGAAGAAGGACCTGAACGGGCTGGAGGGCGATGAGCGCATCAAACAGCAGGCTGTCAACCGTACTGTCGGTCGTGTACATCAGGCTATGGAGGCTTTCATCCACAACATGAACACCATCCACTCGCGTGGTGGCAACCAGGTGGTATTCTCGTCGGTGAACTACGGTACCGATACTTCGGCCGAAGGTCGCTGCGTGATGCGTGAGCTCCTGCATTCCACCTACGAGGGTGTCGGCAACCATGCTACGGCCATCTTCCCCATCCAGATCTGGAAGAAGAAGCGCGGCGTCAACTACCTGCCCGAGGACCGCAACTACGACCTCTATCAGCTTGCCTGCAAGGTTTCTGCCCGTCGTTTCTTCCCCAACTTCCTGAACCTCGACGCCTCGTACAACTACCACGAGCAGTGGCGTCCGGACGATCCCGAACGTTACCTGTATGAGGTGGCTACGATGGGTTGCCGCACCCGCGTGTTTGACAACCGTTTCGGCAAGAAGACCTCCATCGGTCGTGGCAACATCTCGTTCACAACCATCAACATCGTGGCTTTGGCCATCGAATGCATGAGCGAACCCAACCTCGAGCGCCGCATCGAAGTCTTCATGCTCCGTCTCAACGATATGCTCGAACTTGTAGCCAAGCAGCTCCACCAGCGCTTCGAGTTCCAGAAGACGGCTCTCGCCAAGCAGTTCCCCCTTGTGATGTCCTGCCTGTGGACGGGCGCCGAGAAGCTGAAACCCACCGATACCATTGCTTCGGTCATCAACCAGGGTACACTCGGCATCGGATTCATTGGCCTGGCAGAGTGTCTGATTGCCCTTTGCGGTCATCATCATGGCGAGAGCGATGAGGCTCAGAAGCTTGGCTTGAAGATCATTTCGTTCATGAAGAAGAAGGTGGGCGAATTCAGCGACCGCTACCAGCACAACTACTCGGTGCTCGCTACTCCGGCCGAAGGCCTGGCCGGCCGATTCACCCGCATCGACAAGAAGCGCTATGGCATCATCCCCGGTGTAACCGACAAGGACTACTACACCAACTCGAACCACGTGCCCGTCTATTACAAGTGCTCCATTCGCCACAAGGCTGAGGTCGAGGCTCCCTATCATGACCTGACAGGTGGTGGCCACATCTTCTATGTTGAGATTGACGGCGATGCAACCCACAACCCCGAGACCATCAGCAAGGTGGTCGATCTGATGGACGAACTCAACATGGGCTATGGTTCGGTGAACCACAACCGCAATCGCTGCATGGACTGCGGACATGAGGATGCCATCGAGAACGAGCAGGTTTGCCCCGAATGCGGCGGACACAACATCGACCGCCTGCAGCGCATCACGGGCTATCTGGTAGGCACCACCGATCGCTGGAACAGCGGCAAGCTCGCAGAGCTCAAGGATCGTGTGACCCACTCGTAAGGTTTCGTATGTTGTAGGACAAGTTTTATCGTCCTATTTAGTTAAATATTTCAAAAATGTGCCGCAGGGACTTGTTTTTGTCACAAATGCTGAGTATCTTTGCGGTACCTTTCTAAATATCAACCTTCTATTTATTCACCAATTAAAAACAAACTATTATGCAAAAGAAATGGATTTGCACCGTTTGCGGTTATATTCATGAGGGACCTACACCTCCCGAGCGTTGTCCACAGTGCCGTGTTCCGGCTTCGAAGTTCAAGGAGCTCGTTGAAGAAGCTGGAGGCATCCAGTTCGTACAGGAGCATGTCATCGGTATTGCCAAGGAATATGGCGTTGACGAGGAAATGATTAAGGATCTCAATGCCCACTTTATGGGCGAGTGCACCGAGGTAGGTATGTATCTGGCCATGAGCCGTCAGGCCGATCGCGAGGGTTATCCCGAGGTGGCAGATGCCTTCAAGCGCTATGCCTGGGAGGAGGCTGAGCATGCTGCCAAGTTCGCTGAGTTGCTCGGTGACGTAGTTTGGGATACCAAGACCAACCTCGAGAAGCGCATGAACGCTGAGGCTGGTGCCTGCGAGGATAAGTTCCGCATCGCCAAGAATGCCAAGGCTAAGAATTGGGATGCCATCCACGACACCGTTCACGAGATGGCTAAGGACGAGGCACGTCATGGCAAGGGCTTCGAAGGCCTCTTCAACCGTTATTTCAAGAAATAACTCAAACTGCAAGAAAGACTGAGGGTGTGCCATTTCGACACACCCTTCTTTTTGAATCTTGTTCCCAATGAAGATTTCCCTTTATCAACAGGATATCAGGTGGCTTGACCCCGAGGCCAACTATCGGAAGATTGAGTCTGTCCTGGGCATGCTCCCCGATTCGGAGCTCCTGGTGCTGCCGGAGATGTGCACTACCGGCTTCGTTACCATTCCCAACCCCGGCGATGTGGATTATTATGCCGAAGTCGAGCAACGTCTGCTTGAGCTTTCGCGCAGTTACCAGACTGCTATCTGCGGCTCTTTTGCCGTCACCCTGTCGCCCAAGCGAGCCGATACGTCCCATCGGGAGAACAACCGCAACCGTTGCTATTTCGTGACGCCCGAAGGGGAGATACATCATTACGACAAGCATCATCTTTTCAACATCGGGGCGGAAGACAAGGGCTATCTTCCAGGACAAGAACAACGCATCGTGACTTGGCGTGGAATACGTTTCTTCCTGCTCGTCTGCTACGACCTGAGGTTCCCCGTCTGGTCGAAGTATGCGGCGAGGAATGCCTACGACGTGCTGGTCTGTGTCGCCAACTGGCCGCAGAAGCGCCGTCTGGCCTGGGATACGTTGTTGCCGGCTCGTGCCATCGAGAACCAGGTTTATGCGATTGGTGTCAATAGGGTGGGCAAGGACTTGCTCTGCGACTATGATGGAGGCACGCGTGCCATTCATCCGTATGGTCACGTCCTGGCCGAATGTGCAGAAGGAGAGGAGGGAATCTGTTCCTTCGTCACAGATATGCAAAAACTCGAGGACTTCCGCAGGAAGTTCCCGAGTCAGGCTGATTCCGACCAATTCGCCATCCTATAGCGATGTCGGTAGAGCGATGCCTTCGAAGAGTGTGTCCGAATTGTCAGAACAGGTTCTTCTTCTTCATGTAGAGATAGCCTATCAGCGAAAGGATCATCGTGCCTACAAGTATGGCGCCGAAGGCAAAAACGTTGGTCTCAAGCCCATTGGGCACATTCATGCCAAAGAATCCGCCGATGCCGGTTGGTATCATCAGGATGATGGTGATGGTGGTCAGACGCTTCATGATGGCATTCAGGTTGTTCGAGATGATTGAAGCATACGATTCGCGCTGACGCTCGAGCACCTCGCTGTAGATGTTGGCCGTGGCATAGGCCTGCTGGAGCTCGATCTCCACATCGTCGAGCAGATCCTCGTCGTAGGGCAGGTGGCGCAGATGCTTCTTGAGGCGAACCATGACGACCTCGTTGCCACGCATGGAGGTGACGAAATACACGAGGAACTTCTCGATGCCCATCATCTTCTGCAGTTGTTCGTTCTGCAGCGATTCCTCCAGGGCTTCTTCGGCCTGCTTCATCATCACGTTCATCTGCTTGAGGTATTTCAGATACCAGACGGAACTGCTGAGGAAGAGCGAGAGCATCAGATCGTAGCGTTGCCTGTCCTCGAACTGCTTCCGGATGGTATAGCGGATGAAGTCATCAATCATCTCAGTCTTGTAGTAGCAGATGGTGATGAAGATCTCGCTATGGATTAGTATGGCCAAAGGCACAGTCGAAAAGATGGGGTCGCCGTCTTCGTCAAGTTCCTTGTTCGGAACACGGATAAGGGTCATCAGCCAGCCGGATTCGCTCTCGGTACGCGGACGTTCTTCCGAGTCCTCAACGTCCTGGATGAAGTCCATGGGTGCACCGAAACGGCTCTCCAGATCGCTCAGTTCATCCTGTGATGGCTGTGTAACCTGGACCCAGCAGTCCGATTCCCATTCGGGGAGTTGTCTGAAGCCTCCTTTGCACTTCCAGTATTCTGTCATGTTGTTGCTTCTGTTTCTGCGTTTCTAAATTTACCTTTGGGCAACAAATCTACCTGATTCACTCTTTTTCGCGTCGCGAAAATAATCTTTTTTTTAATAGAATGGTCTAAATATTCGAAAAAATTGCTATTTTTGCAGCGTTTTTTCGAATATCTCAGTCTTTTTGCCCACTTATTAGAGCAATTTTGCGAATGAAATGGACATCCGAAATACGGCAATTTGTCACCGATCATCTCATGGACGATACGGCGAGGCTGCTCTTGTCTGCCCATCGCTTTCCGCAGATTGATGTGCCCTTTGCCGTCGAACAGATTGAGGCGCGGCGCCGCTTGCGCAACAAGTTGCCCGAGTGGTATGCCGAGTCCGACTTGGTCATGGGTGGGCGAATACCGGCAGAACAGTGTTCGTCGGAATCCACGGCACGATTCAAACGAACAGTGATGCTGCCCGATGCACGCAGCCTGTGCGACATGACAGGAGGGATGGGCGTGGATTTCTGGTATATGTCGCGCAAGCTGGAGCGCGCAATCTATACGGAGTGTCAGCCGCATCTTTGCGCTGCCGCGCGTCATAATTTTCAGGTTCTGTCGGCAAAAGAAGAGGGGCCGACCACGCGCATTGAGGTGCGCGAAGGTTTGTCGACCGAACTCCCTATCCCGGCTGTCGATGTGATCTATCTGGATCCGGCACGTCGTTCCGACAGTGGTTCGCGGATCTTTGAGGTGAGCGATTGTCTGCCGGATGTGGTAGCCTGGCAGGACGACCTGCTGATGCATTGCCGCCAGCTCATCACCAAACTGTCGCCGATGGCCGACATCACGCGCACGGTGTCGCGACTCAAGCAGGTCTCCGATGTCTATGTCCTTTCGGTCAAGGGGGAATGCAAGGAACTGCTCTTTGTGCAGCTGGCCGCTGCGAATCCTTTGGAGGTTGCCCGCCGATATGCGGTTCATTGTCTTGACTTCTATCCAGAGCGTACCATCGAATTCAATTTTGACAAAAAAGAAGGGGAGGAGGGGCTTTCATCAAAGGATTCCAAGCCGTTTGCCTCCTCGTTGGGACCCTTTTTCTACGAGCCGGACGTCAGCGTCATGAAGGCTCAAGGTTTCCGAGCCCTGTTGTCGACTTATGATATCCGTATGCTCGACACGGATTGCCATTACTTCACCTCTTCGACTTTGATTCCGGACTTCCCGGGGCGTATCTTCGCCATCGATGAACAGTTCGACTTTGCATCCCGCAGTCTGAAGACGTTGCGTCACCGCATCCCGCAGGCGAATGTGAGTGTACGCAATTTCCCGCTCACCGCCGACGAATTGCGCAGCAGGGCAGGTATCCGTGATGGGGGTGACGTCTATCTGTTTGGTGCCAGGCTGAATGCCGCAGGTCCGATTCTTATCCGTTGTCATAAGATAAATACCAGTTTGCAATGAAAACAATCCGATACAGTCTTTTCCTTGTCCTGCTCCTTCTGCCGTCCATCGTGTGGGGAAGGACCAGGAAACCCAACGATGGGGAACCCCAAACCGTGGTCGAATTGCTCGAAGGGCTTTCATTGGCTTCTCCGTCCTTGTGGTATCAGGGAATGCCTTTCATCTTCCTCAACGATCGGGTTGGTCTCAGCCTGACACCTGAGGTGCCTTCCGAGGCATCTGATACGGCGAACATGCGGGGGAGCCGATGGTTCTACGATTCGATGGTTTCCGAAGAGGATTGGATGGGCCAGCAGCTCCTGCAATTGCGTTTCATCTCGCCCCAGGGCCATGCCTATCGTTATAGTACGGGGCGTCCGATGTCGGCCATGACCGATACAACCTATCATCCGGCTTTGGCGATCCTATATCCCGAGGAACTGATCGAGCAGACCGACTCATTGCTTCGTGCGCGTACTTTTTATATATTATATAACGACGACCGCATCTTCTATCCGGCCGATACGGTTCCCGGCGTGAAGCATCATCAGAAGTTTGTTCCCGTCAGCATCGATTCGGTCACCTATGGGACCGAGACTGCTCCACTGCGCGTATCGTTTACGAAAGGCGACGAAAAGGGGTACTTTTTTGCTTCGTTGCCTGGTTCGCGCCAGAACGCCACCTCCACTCCTTTGACACGCTATCTTTCTCTCTCCGATCCCTACGACCAGCATCCCGATATCACGCCCGAGATCTGGGCAAAGATACAGTTCAGCCAGGTGCAGGCCGACATGACGGCCGAAGAGGTTCGTCTATCGTGGGGACGACCATCCCGCGTGGAGCGTGGGGCTGCGCGCAATGGCGTGGTGGAATTCTGGTATTATAGTAACAATCGCATCCTGCAGTTCTGGGATGGCAGACTCAACAAGATTGGAATCCTTTAGTATAATTATGACAAAGAAACAACGTTACGAGGGCATCATCCGCTATTTTCTGGAACATAATCCGAATGCCCAGACCGAACTCATCTATCATACGCCATTCGAGCTGCTGGTGGCGGTGATCCTTTCCGCTCAGTGTACCGACAAGCGCGTCAATATGGTGGCACCAGACCTGCTACGCGCCTTCCCGACGCCGAAACGGATGTCCGAGACGACCGAAGAGGAAATCTATGCCTATATCAGGTCCGTCTCTTATCCCAACAACAAGGCCCGTCATCTGCTCGCCGCCGCGCAGCGCATCGTGAACGACTATGGGGGAGAGGTACCCTCCGACTACGATGCCCTGCTTTCGCTGCCCGGTGTGGGACGCAAGACTGCCAACGTGATGGTTTCGGTGCTCTGGAACGAACCGAAGATGGCCGTCGATACGCATGTGTTCCGCGTGTCCAACCGCATCGGACTGACCAACAACAGCAAGACTCCGTACGAAACAGAGATGGAACTGACACGGAATATCCCCCAGCAGTACATTCCGCAGGCCCATCATTGGCTGATTCTGCACGGACGATATGTCTGTGTGGCCCGAAATCCTAAATGCAAGGACTGTGGAATAACGGCATTTTGCAAGTATTACGCAGCTAAAATGAAAGTTTCGGATGACAAATAGGTGTCCATCCAGCCCTCTTTTACCCCCAAAATGCAGATTTTTTCAAAAAAGTCTGCGAAATATTTGGAGCGATTGTAAAAATGCGCTATCTTTGCACCCGCTTAAACGATGAAGCGACAAGCTGCTCGATTAAGCGACGATCTTTGAAAGAGTGAAATCTTGACAAAGCGTTACTGAAAGAAACAGTAACCTGCAAGCAACAGCCTAGTCAATTCAAACGATAAAAACGTACAACGAAGAGTTTGATCCT
>JAEEUA010000053.1 GCA_016286775.1 Bacteroidales bacterium | reverse complement strand
CCTCAAGCCGATGAAGAGGCAGATGAAGAACGTCATGAGGAAGAGCGGCAGAAAAGTCTGCAGCATGAACGTATATATGCGCTTGATTCTCATTTATTATTCAATGAGGAGAAGGTCAGCGGCTTCCAGAACATTGTCTCCTTTCTGGACATAGATTGCCTTGACGACTCCGTCGCGGCCACAGTTGATGTTGTTCTCCATCTTCATGGCTTCGAGGACAATGGCCACATCGCTGGCCTTGACAGACTGGCCTATGGTGACATTCACGCTGAGCACGGTGCCAGGAAGAGGGGACTTGGTGGCGCCGGCAGCACCTGTTGCAGGGCTTGGTGAAGGCGTGGAAGAAGGAGTGACAGTGGGAGCAGGAGCAACGGGACGTGCAATGACAGGTTTGGGTTTGTCGGTCTTCGGTTCTTCGGCGAGCTCTACGGTATAGGCTTTGCCGTTGACATCGACTTCGACAGTCTGTCCGTTGACATCCTTTATGGCAACTTCATAGTCGTTGCCGTTGATCTTCATTTTGTAGGTCTTCATCAGAGATAATTGACTCAATACTGGGTATTAAAAACGACGGATAGGAGAACGTTTCTGATTATTGCCGGGTCCTGTCCAGGCGCTGTTGCCAGGTGCCAGGGTGAGGATGTTCGACTCCTGGTCGTGCATACCATCGGCATAAAGGAAGAGGACCGTGCCAATGGCTGCAGCGAGTTCGGCGTCATCGACTTCCTTGCCCGACGATTTCTCGATCACCTTCATGTTGCGTTGGAGTTGGGCACGCCGGTCGGTAATCTGTTCGAACTGCTTCTTGCGATGGGCAGATTTCTTCATCTTCAGTCCGCACCAGGCGAAAAGAGGATAGATGTACTTGAAGCACAGGAAGAGGATGAGCAGAGCGCTGAAGACTACCGACATGGAGATGATGGCCATCATCCAGCCGATGGGGTCGTTCTCCTTAAAATTGTCCGCATTGCTGGCCATCAGTGCAGGAACTGCACCGATGAACAGGACGGCAATGATTGTTAGTTTCTTCATCATTTCTTTTAGGCGATAAAGGGATTTGTCCAATACCCTTAGAGCGGCAGGTTGTCGTGCTTCTTGGCGGGATTCTCGACCCGCTTGTTGTGAAGCTTCTCGAGCGCACGGATTACGCGGAAACGAGTATTGCGAGGCTCGATGACATCGTCGATGTAGCCCTTGTTGGCAGCGTCGTAGGGGTTGCAGAAGAGCTTTTCGTATTCTGCCTTCTTCTCCTGGATGATTTCGGCCTTTGCCTCCGGTGTCTCGGCGGCCTTGATCTCCTTGCCATAGAGCACCTCGACGGCACCGCCCGACCCCATTACCGCAATCTCAGCAGATGGCCAGGCGTAGTTGACATCACCGCGCAACTGCTTGCAGCTCATCACGATGTGGGAACCTCCGTAGCTCTTTCGCAGGGTGACGGTCACCTTGGGTACTGTCGATTCGCCGTAGGCATACAGCAGCTTGGCGCCGTGGTCGATCACACCATTGTATTCCTGACCTGTGCCGGGAAGGAACCCTGGAACATCGACCAGCGTGACGAGCGGAATGTTGAAGGCATCGCAGAAGCGTACAAAACGCGCTGCCTTGCGGGAAGCGTTGGAATCGAGGCATCCTGCCATCACCTTGGGCTGGTTGGCAACTACGCCGACACTCTGTCCGTTCATGCGGGCAAAGCCCACGATGATATTCTTTGCCCAGCCGGCGTGAACCTCGAACAGCTCGCCATGGTCCACTATCGAAGCAATGACCTGGTACATGTCGTACGCCTGGTTGGCAGATTCGGGGATGATTTCGTTCAGAGAATCTTCCATACGGTCGATGGGGTCGGTGCACTCGACGCGAGGAGCCTCCTCCATGTTGTTCTGGGGAAGGTAGCTGAGCAGCTGCCGGATCATCTCGATGGCTTCCTCCTCATTTTCGGCAGCGAAGTGAGCTACGCCGGATTTGGTGGCGTGTACCGATGCTCCGCCGAGTTGTTCCTGATCGACGACTTCGCCCAGAACTTCCTTGACGACTTTCGGTCCGGTGAGGAACATATAGGAGGTGTTCTTGACCATCAGGACAAAGTCGGTAAGGGCGGGCGAATAGACCGAACCGCCTGCACAGGGTCCCATGATGCACGAGATCTGCGGGATGACACCCGAGGCAAGGATGTTGCGCTCGAAGATTTCGCCGAAGCCTGCCATCGAAGCGATACCTTCCTGGATTCGGGCACCTCCCGAGTCGTTGAGGCCAATGAAAGGCGCGCCTACACGCATGGCCATATCCATGATCTTGCAGATCTTCTCGGCCATGGTAACACTGAGCGATCCTCCGCTGACGGTGAAGTCCTGGGCATACAGGAAGACGAGACGTCCGCCGATAGTGGCTGAACCCGTGACAACGCCATCGCCGAATGGGTGGGACTTATCGGTCCCAAAGTTCGTGCAACGATGGACCAGAAACATGTCGGTCTCTTCGAACGAACCCGGATCGACCAGAGCCTCGATGCGTTCGCGAGCCGTCTGCTTGCCCTTGGCATGCTGGGCTGCAATGCGTTTCTCACCACCGCCGAGACGGGCTGTCTCACGATTCTTGATCAGTTCCTGTATCTTTTGGAGTTGAATAGACATAACTTTTTTTAATGTACGCGCGAATGATTATTCCTAAGATTAAGCCGGAGAGGGAGGAGCAATTACTCCTCGTCCTCGTCCTCTTCCTTGATGTTGGTGAAGACGTTGGTCACATCCTCATCCTCATCGAACTTGGCCAGAAGCTTGTCCAGGGTCTCACGCTGCTCTGGGGTGACTTCCTTGGTGTCGTTAGGAATGCGTACAAACTCAGCGCTGACAATCTCGAAGCCGTTCTCCTCGAAGTACTGCTGCATCTGGGCATAGGACTCGTATTCGCCGTAGGCTGTGATGGTATTCTCTTCCTCGTCGAAATAGATTTCATCTACGCCGTAATCGATCAGTTCAAGTTCGAGCTCGTCCATGTCAACGCCTTCCTTTGCCTTGACTGTGAATACGGACTTGTGAGCAAAGAGGAAGCTCAGTGATCCGCTGGTGCCGAGGGTTCCACCGAACTTGGTGAAGTAGGAACGGACATTGGCTACGGTGCGGGTGTTGTTGTCGGTGGCAGCCTCTACGACAATGGCAATGCCGAATGGGCCATATCCTTCGTAGGTGATCTCCTTGTAGTTGCCGGCATCGTTGTCGCTGCCCTTCTTGATGGCGCGGTCGATGGTGTCCTTTGGCATACTTGCAGACTTGGCAGTCGCAATGAGAGTACGCAGGCGGCTGTTGTTGTCGGGATCCGGACCAGATGCCTTCACGCACATGGTAATTTCCTTGCTGAGTTTTGAGAACATCTTGCTGTTCTTGCTGTTGCGCGCCATGATGCGTGCTTTGCGATATTCAAACGCTCTTCCCATAATAGTGTCTTTTTTATACTTGAAAATGAATTGTTTCGGTTTGTTGATTGTGAAAATTAACGTTGGGTTGCACCCAGTTTGGTCTCGAACATCTTCATGAACTTCTGCATGGTTGCATCGATGGCCTTGTCGTTGAGCGTCTTCTCGGTATCCTGGAGGATGAGGGAGATGGCGTAGGACTTCTTGCCGGCAGGAAGGTTCTTCCCTTCATAGACGTCGAAGAGCGAAACGCTCTTGAGGAGGCGCTTCTCGGTGTCGTAGGCCACACGTTCGATATCGGCGAACTGGACACTCTGGTCAACGAGGAGGGCAAGGTCGCGCTTGACGGGCGGGAACTTGGCAATCTCTTGCTGCTCCACCTTCACCTTGGCAGCATCCTTCATAAGCGACTTCCAGTTGAGGTCGGCGTAGTACACCTCCTGGTCGATTTCGAATCGTCTCAGGATCTTGTTCGAGACGATACCCAGTGTTGCGAGCACCTTGCCTTTTGGATTGGTGATGTCGAGTCCCACGGCAAAGATGTCGGAGTTGAACTGCTTCTGACGAAGAGAAACGTCGAGACCGAGGCGCTTCAGGATATTGAGCACAGTGGCTTTGAGCTCGAAGAAGGAAGCCTTCTGGTCGGCCACTGCCCAGGAGCCCTGGTTCCGATTGCCGGTGAGCCACAGGCCCAGATGGCTTTCCTCGGAATAGCCGGCCAATGCACGTCCTTCCTGCTGAACCTCGAGAGCGGTCTTTTCACCACTGGCAACCTGGTTGTTGATGACAGCCTGCTTCTCGGCGTTGTAGAACGAGGTGTTGCCGAACTCGTAGAAACGGCAGTTGGGGGACTTGTGGTTGATATTGCGGCTGATGGACTGCAGACCGCCGAAAAGGAGACTCTGCCGCATGACGTTGAGGTCGCTGGAGAGTGGATTCATCACATGCACAAGCTTGTCCTGCGGATAGGTCTCAAGCCCTTCGTAGAATGCTTCGGCCGTCAGAGAATTGCAGAGGATCTCGTTGAATCCTGCTCCCGTGAGCTGCTCGCTGATGATCTGTTGCAGGCAGTTCGATACGTCGGTCGGAGTCTTGCTGACAGCGCTGGTGCGCACGGTGCCCGGGAGTTCGACGCGGTCGTAGCCATAGATGCGAAGGATATCCTCGATGACGTCGCAGTCGCGGTAAACATCCACACGATAGGCCGGAATCTGGATCTTCACGCCATCCTGGTCCTCCGAGAGGATTTCCATCTCGAGGAGTCCAAGAATCTGCTTCACCTTTTCGGTCGAAATGTCGATGCCGGAGAGTGTACGGATGCGCTTATAGGTGAGATCGACGACAGCGGGGACATTCTTGACGGGATAGACCTCCTGGATGTCGCCGACGATGGTGCCGCCTGCCAGTTCCTTCACCAGAAGGGCAGCACGACGAAGGGCATAGGGGATGTTGTTGATGTCAACGCCGCGCTCGTAGCGGAACGAGGCATCGGTTGACAACTGCTGGCGACGAGCTGTCTTGCGGATCCAGGTCGGATGGAAGCAGGCACATTCGAGGAATACATTCGTGGTGTGCTCGGTCGTTCCCGATTCGAGGCCGCCGAATACACCTGCGATGCACATCGGGTCTTCGGCGTTGCAGATCATGAGGTCGCTGTCCGATAGCTTGTGCTCTTGTCCGTCGAGGGTGACGAAGGGCGTACCGTTGGCGCAGGTCCTCACGACAATCCTGCCGCCTTTGATCTTGTCGGCATCAAATGTGTGCATGGGCACAGCTGTCTCGAAGAGGATGTAGTTGGTGATATCGACGATATTGTTGATGGGACGCAGGCCGATGGAGATGAGGCGGTTCTTCAGCCATTCGGGCGACTCCTTGACGGTAACACCGGCGATGGTGAGGCCGGAGTAGCGAGGACAAGCCTCGGCATTATCAACCTGGATGGTGATGGGCTTGTAGCCGGTGGTGATGGCCTTGTCGGCCTCATGAATCGGATCGAAAGCCTCGATGGATGGCTTGGTCAGCGCGTGGGGAAGGTCATGGGCGCCCAGATAGGCGTTGAGGTCGCGGGCTACGCCGAAGTGTGAGGCTGCATCCACACGGTTCGGTGTGATGTCAACCGCAATCAGATAGTCACTTTCGAGGTGATAGTACTCCGAAGCAGGCATGCCGACGGGAGTGTCTTCGGGCAGGACGATGATTCCGGCATGGTCGGTTCCGACGCCGATTTCGTCCTCGGCGCAGATCATTCCGTTCGACTCGATGCCGCGCAGCTTGGCTTTCTTGATGTTGAATGTCTGGTCGCCATCGTAAAGGGTGGTACCGAGGGTTGCTACGATGACCTTCTGGCCGGCTGCAACATTGGGAGCGCCACAAACGATTTGTGCAATGGTGTTTCCGGCCTCGTCTTTTGTACAAAGTGTTCCGTATGCATCGGATACCCACTGCGAATTGCCCAGATTGACGGTGGTAACGTGCATGTGGTCGGAGTTGGGATGCACGTCACACGTCAGCACCTGTCCGACAACAAGACCCTTGAGGCCACCGCGGATGGATTCGATCTCTTCGACACCTTCTGTCTCGAGACCGATGGAAGTAAGGGCTGCCGAAGTCTCCTCGGGTGTGAGGTCGAACTTCAGATAGTCTTTCAGCCACTTGTAGGAAATGTTCATAGAATGTATCTTGTTTTTGTTACCATGTACGCGTTAAAAATCGCGCGCAAATATACTCATATTTTATAATGTAACAAAAAAATCGGGCATAAATTTTGGCAAATTATGTCCGATTTGTAACTTTAGCGTCGTTTGTGCCCCCCATGTTTTGCATTTTAGCGGGTGAGCTGCAGGGTCAAAGTCATGCCGAAATCGCTGTTGACGGTGGGATAGGAGGTGGAGATGAGCGGTGTGTTGACCTGGCGGTCGTAGTAGAGTTTCATCTGCAGCATTTTCGAGAACTGGTAGTCGGCCGAGAACTTGAAGGTCCATGCCGAATTGCCCGAGGTGGCCTGCGTGTATTCGTCGGTAATCTTTCGGAGCAGGGACATCTGGTTCTTGTAGGTCATGTCGAACTTCAGGTTGAGGTCGTGGGTTACACCCTTCTGGTTGCCGTCGGGCATGCCGATCTTCTGGTTGAAGTTGGCAATCTTGTATCCGAGGCCAAAGGTCAGGTCCTTCGAAACGTTTTCGGTGATCTGCGCACTGGACATCGCCAGCGAAACCGAGCGGGTATGCTTGTATTCCCCTCTTACGGTGAGGCCGTTGACAAGGGTGGCATTCACACCTCCCAGGGGCGCCCAGCTTTCGGTCAGGGTGACTGTGCCGATATCGAATTCCGAAGAGGGCAGCGGGCAGTTGCTGCTCACATCGAGCGTATAGCCAAGCCCCTCTTCCAGCTCGATATAGTTGGTGTAGGTCTGGTAGTTGCCGATGGCGTAGGTGCAGTTGTAGGCATGGTTGAACTGGATTGTCTTGAACCACTTCGAGAGTTTCGGGAAGAGCTGGAGCAGGCCGTCGTAGGTGACCTTCCAGTTTGGCAGGGCCTTCCACATCTCCGGAATCGGGTTCAGGCTGACCGTGTGTGCATCTCCGCCCAGATAGGCCGCCACGAAGGCAGGTACGAGGACATCGCTCGAATTCATTCGCGAAGCACCGAAATTCTGCTCGTATTGTCCTGTCTCCGGATTGAAGCTGACCACATTCTTGCCGGCAAAATCCTTGTTGTCCATGCTGTTGATGAATCCGCCTGCCGATGGGAACACGGCATCGGCATATTTCGAGAGGAGTCGCTGATAGATGATCTCGCGGTTCATGACGAACTGGTGGAAGACTTCGCTCGAATAGTTGTCGCCCGGATCATTGCCTCCGAAGCTCGAACCGACAGCGATGGTGGTCATCTGGAACGAGCCGGAACGTGTGATGGGAAGGTCGGGATACATGAACTGGTTGGCCTTCTTCTCGTTGTTCTTCCAGGTGCCGTTGATGTTGATCTTCAGGCCGGTCCAGGGCTCCAGTACGGCAGAGTAGGAGAGGTCCTTCGTGAAGTTATAGACGGCGGGAGAGGTGAGCGAATCGTTGACGATGAGCCAGCCGTTGCGGCCGGCCTTTTCGGTGAAGGATTCTCCATTCTCGAAGCCGAAGGCGAACCCGAGTCCCGGCACAAGTCCTGCATCACTTGGAGCCTGGCCATAGAAGTCGCCGACGTTCGACTGGAAATAGGGCAGGTAGGTGTCCTGCGTCTGCTTGTAGCCGACCTGGATGCTGCGTACCGACATAAGGATGCGCGAACCAACCTGCAGCGTCTTGTACCACGTCTCGTCGTCGAAGGGCTTGTCGGCCTTGATGACCACCTCGATCTTCACGCTGTCCGACGAGGTGATTCGGATGTTGTTGCGGTCAACCTTCTTGTAGTTGAGCGTATAGGTCCGGTCGGTTTCGGTATCCTTGGCCGAGACGATGATGCGACGGGTATCGAGGCTGTGCTTCAGGGTGAGGGTAGTGTCATTGCCCACCAGCTGGATTACCTGCTTGAAGTCCTTCTTCGCCTTAGTGTTTGTGTTCGAGGCGTTTCGGGCATTCTTGGCAGCATTGGCTTTGGCGTTGCGGTTGTTGGACGTGTTGTTAGTCTTCTGGGCCTTGAACTTGTCGTTCACCTTCTTCAGGTACTTCGACTTATTGTAGAGGCTCTCGAGGTTGAACTTGCCGTCGATCTGCCATTGGGAATTGTTCTGGATGGTGTTGCCTGTCGAAGTCTGCTCGTCGATCTGCGTGCCGCGGTTCCATTGGTAGGTTGACTTGTACTTGGCCGACAGGTTGATCCAGTCGGTCCAGGTGATCTTGTTGATCGGGATGTTCCAGGAGACGTCGAACGACTGGTTGTAGTCGACGGGTGTGCCCAGCTTCCAAATCTGGGTCCAGATGGTGTCCTTCCAGCGTTCGTATTCGTCGGGATAGAGATACCGGTTGACGGGTGCATCCGGTTCGTCAATCCTCGCATTCGAGGCCGACTGGAAGTTCGCCTTCAGCGTCTTGGTTATATCCCACGAGATGCTGGTCTGGCGCAGCATGGTGAATGTCTTGGTGTAGGAGACGGGGATGGTGAAGTCGGATTCGTAGGTCTCGACGTTCTTCAGCTGTTCCTCGTGATAGGTGCGGTTGATCTGGGCAGAGAGGGAGATGCTGTTGGGCAGCCAGTTGAACTGGAAGTCATCCGCCAGTTTCTTGAAGGGAGCCTTGCTGTTCGAGGCTTTCGACTGGCTGCTCGAGGCATTTGTCCGGGCGTTCTTGTCGTTGGTTTTTCGCTGGCTCGACCCGTTGGCTGCCCCCTTGGTATTGTTGCCCTTCTTGGTTGCAAAAGGCTTCCAGGGCTTGAAGTAGGGCGACCAGTTGTAGTTGATGTTGCCCTTGTAGGAGTTGTTGTACTCGTACTCGGTGGTCGGGTCGTGGGAGGTCTGCTTGTTTTGCGAATATCCCAGCGTGATATTGGCCGGATCCCACGGCATGGAGTGCTTCGACTTGACGTCAAACTTCACACCGGTGAGCGACATGGACTTCGTTTCGGCTGTTGTCTGGACGAGCGAACGGATCGAGTCCTTCTGGCGTTCGGTGGGGTAGGTGTCGAGTGTCTCATCGACGGTCAGGTCTTCGTTGTAGGGATCATACTTGGGCGTGCTTACCGACTTGGAATAACTGTAGTAGAGGGGAGCATGCAGCTTGATCTGTGCAGGCAGCCATCGGCCGATGTCGGTCTGTCCCGAGATGTTGTATTCGTAGTCTTTCGAAAGCGAACGAACGGCTGTGGATTGTTCCACGGTACCCCAGCCTGCACTTGTGTAGGAGCCTGATCCATTGATGGTTGCCAGGTCGGAGATGCGCAGGGTGGCATTGCCGCGAGCTGCCCAGCCTCCGCTTTCGTCCATGCCGTCGGTGCGGAGTTCGTTGACCCAGACGACTGCCGACCGGGTGGAGCGTCCTACGTTGCGCACACCGATCATGAAGACGGTACATTCGCTCAGCGACGGATTGCCCTTCACCGAGATGCGGTTCGACTTGTTGTCGTCGTCGTAGGCCGAATATTCGAGGGTATAGCTCACGCCTTCATAGCCCTGCTCCTTCTTGGCGTTGCGTTCGCGCTTCAGGGCGGTGAACTTCGAGAGCTCCACGTTGATCATGTTGTCTTCGGGCCAGACCAGGGCGCGGTCGCTCGACGAGTTGTTGTTGTAGGTGCCAGCATGCGTCTTGTGCAGGGGCACTTCATACTCGTAGTAGTTGTCCTTGTAGTCGGAGCCTACACGAAGGAACACGGCCAGGTCGCCGTCCTGCAGCCGTTCTTCTTCGCCGGCATTGGCATGCATGTGGGCAAAGAGCTGCAGGTTGTCGTATTGGCGAAGGTCCAGGCCCGAGTTCTTATAGACAGCCTTGGCATCATGCGGTTCCAGGTTGGTGATCTTCAGGGCCAGTGCCTGCTCGTTCTGCTGTACGGCATTGGTGCCCGGTGTCACGATGCGGGAGATGCCGGGAGGCAGCACGTAGTTGACGGGGAGCGAACCCGAGTGTTCCTCGATGTTGACGGTGCTCGACGAAAGCAGGGCGTCGCTGCTCTGCGGATAGCCCGGGTCGGACAGGTCGTTGGAATAGGTGCGCCAGTCGCTTCGCACAAGGTCGAGGGTGGCCAGTCGGAGCACCTGTGCCTCCTGCCAGCCCGTCATCAGCATGCGCATGAAGCGGATGGACTTGAAGTTGCTGATGTTTCCTTCCCTGCGGTCGGGCGAACGAAGGGGCACACGGAACAGGTACCATTTCACCTCATGCGTCAACCCGTCGCGCAGACGCACTTGGCGGGTGCTGATGTCGGCCAGGTATTTGTTCTCGGCCAGGTTCATGTGCCCGCGGACGAGTTCGATGTCGTATTCGTAGAATCGTTCGTTTTCGTTCAGTGTATTGTCCGTATTGATGTCCTCTACGTCGGGCGTGCTCTTGTAGGCGGTGCTGTACGACTCGGGGCTGTCGGCTGTCGAAGGCGCATTTCCTTCGGCACCGTTGATGTGCTTGTAGCGGTTCAGGATGGAGACATTGTCGTTGTCGAGGGCGCTGCCGCGGAAGTAGTGGTAGTTGTCGCCTGCTGGGTCGTTGATGGGCGAATAGGTGTCGTTCTGCCAGGAGGCAAGCACATCGGGCGAAACGATCTGGCGAATCGAATCCACATAGTTCCGATAGGTGGAGAATGCGGCTTCGTCGGTGGTGCTGAGGCCGTCGAGTCCCACGTCCTGGGCAGCATGCGACGACGAGGAGTTGTCGAAGGCATAGACGGTCGAGGAACGTGTCGAAACGCGTCCCCAGGTGGTTTCCTTGATGGCCGAGAGGTCGCCGTTGATGTCCAGTCCGTTCTCGAACGACTTGTATCCGTCCTTCAGGATGTCCTCCGAAATCTCGCCGAGCTGCAGGATGAGCTTGCCCTCATCGTTGGGCTTCCAGCTCTCGTCGCCCTCTACCTCGATGAAGGGGTCCATCATCCAGAATTCGATGTATTCGTAGTTGGCCGACTCGAAGTTGGTTACGTCCATGGCTCGCATCATGCCGCCCCAGTTGCCCTGCGGATTGACCAGTGTGCCATCACTTTGCATGCGTGAAGCACTCACATTATATTGTCCGCGTTCGCGCGGATAGTAGCTGAGGTTCATGACGTCGAGGATGCCCGTTTCGCCGTATTCGAGTTCCTTGTTGGGATAGATTTCCTCGAAGGTCACCTGGCGCACACGCGGGTCGCAAAGCTGGACGAGGTCGTTCTTGATGTGGGCAGGTGTCAGGTTGCTGGTCTGCGAAGTGAAGAGGTTGTCGATGCGATACCAGGCCATGTGGGCGCGACGGCTGTTGTATTCGGTCGAGAACAGCGAGCCGCCGACATCCCTGCCCTCGATGCTGGCCGGGGTGGACGACAGTTGCCAGAGGGTGGGTACGGCAAGGTTTGTCGATGATTCGGACGACTCGAAGTCATCGATGTAGATCGAACCGTTCGAACCGATTTCGTCGCTGTGGCTGGCTATCAGCTGGGCCCATTCGCCTTCGATGCTGAAGTTCGAGGGGGCTGTGGCCTTGATCCAGGGGATGGCTCCCAGGGCATTGGTCAGCCACATGAAGTCCTTGTTCCACTTGAAGTTGAAGCCATAGATCGTGTTGTTGATCGGGATTTCCGACATCGAGACCTTACGCGTCAGGGGCGTCTCGCTCAGGTTGATGACGGTGGCGCCGAAGGTGAGGTCCTTCGACCAGTCGTACTGCAGGTCGAGTCCCATTATGGTCTTGCGCTGCAGCGAGAACTCCGACTGGTCCTCCAGACTGACGCTGACGTTGGTGCCGCTTTCGATGATCGACTCGTTGAGGATGGTGACGATGCCCATGGTGTAGTCCACGGTGTAGTCCGATCCTTCGGTCAAGGTGGTGCCGCCTGCCGTGACACGAACCGAACCGCGTGCCACATTCATGGCGCCCAGGCTGATTTCCGCACCGCTCGAAGCCGTATAGTCACCCCGGATGCGGAACTTGTTGTGCTCGGCATCCTGTTCGGCGTCGGTGAGTGTCTGCGAATAGAGGTTCGGATAGCAGTATCGTTCGACGAGCGACGGGTCGTTGCCCAGTTTCTTGGCCAGATGGCTGCCGAAGGGTTCGACCACGGGGAAGATGATGCGTCCGGTGGATGACTGGACGGTATAGCCGGCCACCCAGTCGAACTGACCGTCCGGATGGCGCTCCTGGTTGGAGTTCAGCTGGTCGAGGTTCATCACCTTGATCAGGAGCTGTTGCGCGATGGGGCCTTCGTTGATGTAGTTGGTATAGACGCCCACCGAATCGGTCAGATACTGGATCTGCATGGTGAAGTTCGACTGCTGCAGATTGGTGACTCCCAGCGAGTAGATGTTCTTCATCATGAGGTCCCAGATGGCGTGTTCGGGATTGCCGGCTGTCGATTTCAGCAGCTTCACATAGAGCGTCTTCGACGTGTCGTCGGAATTGTCGGTGCTGAATTCGCCCACCTGGTAGGTCTGCCCGCCCTTCGTATATTGGAAGGCAACGGCCAGGACGCAGTCGTCGTCGATCTGTGTCTTCAGCGAAAGATAGCCGAGGGCCGAGTTGAGCGAATATTCCGAGCTGGAAAGCAGGCGGGCCGACTCGATCTTCTCGTAGTCGGCGCCACTCTCCATCATTCCGCCCGAACCAGGGATGGCAACCGTCGGCATCGTGCTCGAAACGAGTGTGATGTCGCGCAGGGCGGGGTAGTTGTCGCGCAGGGTGGAGTAGAGCGCGTTGTTGCTGTTCGACGGAGAGCTGGTGCCCATCGAGGTGGCCCATTCGGGATGCTGCATCTCGTCGGGATTGCTTTCGCCCAGGTCGGCAAAGGCGAGGATGTTGCGGGCATTGTCGTACGACGACCGCTTGTTCGTCATCCACACCTCGATCTTCGTGATCTCGACGCCCGACGAGATGAGCGGCAGCTTCTCCATGTTCTGGTCGTAGGTGTCGCGGAAGTAGTGGCCCAGGAAGTAGTGCCGGTTCTCGTCGTATTCGGTGGGCAGGATCTCGTAGGTGCGTTTGGTCACACCGCCTTTCGACGATACGGTCTTCGAGGTGGATTCCTGCTTGGCCAGCAGCGCGGTGATGTTGAGCTTGCCGAACTTCAGCTGCGACTTGACGCCGAAGAGCGAGGCACCTCCCGAGATGAGCGAGTTGCCCGTGGTCATCGACACGTTGCCCGCCTCGAGGTTCTGGACGATGTCGTCCTCTTCGCCCGCAAAGGCCAGCTTGAACTGCGTCGCATCGAAGTCGAAGGTTGCCTGCGTGTTGTAGTTCAGGTCGAACGACATCTTCGAGCCGATGGAGGCCTTCATGTTGAGCTGGATCTGTTCGTCGAAGTCGAATGTCCATTGGTCGCGCGCCTGCTCCGAGAGGGTGGGGTTGTCCACTACGTTGTGCTTCATGCCCATCGACAGCGAGGCCGAACCCTGTGTCTTCACGCGGATGCCGCCGGGGCCGAAGAGCTTTTCGGCGGGACCGAGCGAGAACTGCATGTCGAGCAGGTCAAATTCGCCCTTGCCTTCCGCTTCCTCCACTTCCTTGTGGTATTTGTCGAGGAAGTAGGCCCCGCGCTGCTGCCGTTCGGTGTACTTGCTGTACTCCTGCATCGTCATCGGGATTGGGTTGCCGATCTGCTTCTCGCCGAGCATGGTCTTGATCAGGTAGCGGTTGTTCTTCCAGTCGTATTCCACCACCGTCTTCATGTTCTCCGGTGTCTTGAGGTCGCCGGGATGTGCCTTCTCCAGGTCAGGCGCCATGTCGGGCGTGGTGGGAGCCACGGGATAGCGGCTGTGGTAGATCGAGTCGGCCTCCTCCTCGGCCTGCGGCGTGGGGTTCACATCCTGCATCTGGGGCAGCATAGGAGACGACGAAAGCACGGGGGCATAGCCGTAGGCCAGACCTCCGAACAGTATCGCACATCCCACGCCAAGACAGAGATGGCGCAGCAGGGTATTTCCCGTATTTTGTCGCATCCGAAAAAGTTTCTAAACCATAAAACGGATTCAAGCCGCTTTTATTGTATAAGGTATTTGTCAAAAAGCATAAAAAAATCATCATCGATGAAAAAAAGCGCTAAAATGTTTTTATGTGTCAGAAAAAAGTGCTATCTTTGCAGCATTGAAACACCTTATAATAATTATAACATGGCTAATAAAATTGTGTTGACAGGTGGCTGCGGCTTCATCGGCAGCCACACGTGCGTCGAGCTCCAGAATGCTGGATACGACGTAGTGATTTTTGACAATCTCTCAAATTCCGAGGCTTCGGTAGTCGATGGCATCGAGCGCATCACGGGCAAGCGCCCCGCGTTCTATCAGATCGACTGCACCAACAAGGGCGATGTCTATCAGGCTTTCCAGAAGGAGGGCCCCATTGCCGGCGTGATCCACTTTGCCGCTTCAAAGGCTGTCGGCGAGTCGGTGCAGAAGCCGCTGCTCTACTATCGTAATAACCTCTCGTCGCTGATGAACATGATGGAGGCCGCCGAGGACTTCCACCTCAAGGGATTCGTGTTCTCCAGCTCCTGCACCGTCTATGGAGAGCCCGACCACAGCCCCGTTGACGAGAATGCGCCCATCAAGCCCGCTACCTCGCCCTATGGCAATACGAAGCAGATTGCCGAGGAGATCATCCGCGATTATCTGCACACCGGCGTGGGCTTCAATGCCATCATCCTGCGCTACTTCAATCCCATCGGAGCACATCCGACCGCCGAGATCGGCGAGCTGCCGCGTGGCGTGCCGCAGAACCTCCTTCCCTACGTCTGCCAGACCGCCATGGGCATCCGCAAGGAGCTCAATGTCTTCGGCAACGACTACCAGACGCCCGACGGATCGTGCATCCGCGACTATATCGACGTCACCGACCTGGCCAAGGCGCACGTCTGCGCCCTCGACCGCATGGTGCAGGGCAAGTCGGAGGAGAAGATCGAGTACTACAACCTCGGCACCGGCCATGGCGTTTCGGTGTTCGAGCTGGTCAATACCTTCATGGAGGCCACGGGTGTCAAGGTTCCCTATGTTGTCCGCGGTCGTCGCGAAGGCGACATCGAGAAGATCTGGGGCAATCCTGGTCGTGCCAACGAGGTCCTGGGCTGGAAGGCGCAGGTTCCTCTCAAGGAGACCTTGGCCAATGCCTGGCGCTGGCAGACCAGGCTTCGTGAGCGAGGGGTGATGTAACCTGTTTTTCCGCGTGTTCAGCATAAAATCACACATAGTAGCAGGACTGCTTGCAATGGCTTTCGTGTCATTGCAAGCTTCTGCATACTATACTCACCCCCTTTCCGACGATGTGAAGACGCTGCAGGTCATTGCCGATGGCGATTTCCAGAAGCTCCCGGTCATCGACAATTCGGGCAATTCGTTCCTCGAGATCTCCTTCGACATCCTGTCCGACGAGGAACTCTTCCTGCAGTATCAGGTGATCCATTGCGACGCGCAGTGGGAGCAGGACAACCTGTCGGAGCTCGATTATATCAACGGGTTCCAGCCCACCGAGGTCACGGCAGTCTCTCCTTCGTTCAACACCTACATCAACTACTGGCACTATTCGGTTGCCTTTCCCAACGAGGATGTCGAGCTGCTGGTCAGCGGCAACTATGCGGTGATTTTCCATCTGCAGAGCGACCCGGATGCCCCGGTGGCTGTCGCCTGCTTCAGCGTGACCGAGCAGATGGCCTTTGTGGGCGGGACGGTGAGCGGCAACACCGACATCGACTTCCGCCAGGAGCATCAGCAGCTCACCTTGCAGTGCACCTGGAGCCCCAATAAGCTTCCCTTCCTCAATCCCGCCAGCGACCTTCGCCTGGTGGTGACGCAGAACCATCGGCCCGACACGCGCCGCGACATCCTCCAGCCTTCTCGCATGGAGGCGGGCAAGGCGTGGTACGAGCACGACCGGAACCTCATCTTCGAAGCCGGCAACACGTTCCGGCGCTTCGAGTTCATCGACCGGCATTATGCCACCTTCGGCGTCGAGCGGCTGCGCTATGAGGCGCCCTACTACTATGCCGAACTCACCTTGCAGCAGGCTCGCAGCGGCAGCTTCTATCGCTTCGACCAGGACCAGCACGGCCGCTATCTGGTGCATGCTCTGAACAATGTCGATGACGAGGCCACCGAATGCGAGTATTTCTGGGCCGAATTCCGGCTGGCAGGGGCCATGCCGCCCCGAGGGAGCGGCCACATCTATCTGACCGGCGATTTCACCTACGGCGAACTGACCGACGACTATCGCCTCGACTACGACCCCGTGCAGCAGTGCTTCGTGGGGCGCGTTCTCCTGAAGCAGGGGCATTACAATTATCAGTTCCTGTGCGGCGGGCCGTGGATTCCCGATTTCGCAGGCGGTACCAGCCCGCATGCCACGTTGTCGGTGTGCGAGGGCAACTACTACGAGGCACACAACCAGTACGACATCTATATTTATTATCGCGCACCCGGGGCGCGCTACGACCGGCTGCTGGGTGTCGCCCAGCTCTAACCTTGAAACTCATTTCAATCTATTATGGCACAAGAGGCAAGAATCGAAACGAAGCGATTGACCAAGCTGAAGCAGTATCTGGTTTCAACCATGGTGCAGGCTACCACCGACGAACTGACCACGCTCATCAACAACGAGCTGCAGAAGAATGTCGTCCTGGAGGCTGTCGATCCGGCTGAAATCGAATACGAGGGGTCGGAGCGCGACGACGAGGACGACTATGACGACCGCGAGGAGGAGGGAACCTCCGAAGGCGAGACCATCACTTCCGCCGAGGAGGGCGATACGTCCATCTCCGACGAGGAACGGGGCGACAAGGTCGAACTCGACAACGACGACGACGATCCGGTCGATACGTCGAGCAACCATGATCCCGATGAGGCGGAGTTCAACCCCATCGACAACGCCACCAGTGCCGATTCGTTCCGCGACGACCTCAAGCGGCAGATCGATGTGCTCGAAATCACCGACGAGGAGCGTTTTCTCGCCCACTACATCATCGATTGCCTCGACGATACGGGCTATCTGCGCCGTCCCCTCAACGAACTGGTCGATGACCTCGAGCTGACGCAGCATCACGAGACCACGGTCGAGGACCTCGAGGCTGTCCTCGTCGAGATTGTCCAGCAATGGCTCGAACCGAGCGGCATCGGAGCCCGCGACCTGCGCGAATGCATGCTCATCCAGCTCGAGGAGTGCAAGGGCAGGGCCGCCCAGCTCGCCTACCGCATTGTCAGCCAGCATTTCGACGACCTTTCGAACAAGCGCTACGACAAGATCGAGCAGGAGCTGGGCATCACGGTTCATGCCGAACTGGTCGATGCGCTGCGCGTCATCCGTCATCTCAATCCCAAGCCCGGCGACATGCAGCCCGCCACGACGCGCAGTGCCGAGCAGCGGGTGCAGCAGATTCGTCCCGACTTCATCGTCCGCAACGAGGATGGCCAGCTGGTGGTGACCTTGAACGACGGCCATCTCCCGCAGGTCCGCATCCGCGCCGACCAGGAGGAGTTCTACAACCAGCTGCAGGAGAGCCTCGAAAGCCAGAAGGAGGCGGCCGGCGAGGACAAGGGCGAGGCCGCTGCCCGTAGCAAGGAGCTGATTGCCGAAAAGCGCGAGGGCGTCCGCTTCCTGCGCGAGAACATCCAGTATGCCCGTCTGTTCATCGACGCCATCAACCAGAGCCGCAACACGATGATGGATGTCATGCAGACCATTGTCGAGATGCAGCGCGCCTACTTCCTCACCGGCCAGATCGAGACGCTCCGGCCGATGACGCTGCAGGACGTGGCCGACCGGTGCCATTACGACATCTCCACCATCAGCCGTGTCTCCAACAGCAAATATGTCGATACCGAATTCGGTATCATTCTCATCAAGGATCTGTTCACCAATGCCGTGGCCGACAGCAACCAAAGTGCCGTCATCCAGGCGTTGAAGGATATCATCGATGCCGAGGACAAGCAGCATCCGCTCACCGACGAGGCCCTCGCCAACGAGCTGGCGCGTCAGGGCTATCAGATTGCCCGTCGCACGGTCCTCAAGTATCGCGAATCGCTCGGCTACCCCGTGGCCCGTTTAAGAAGAGAAGCATAACCCAGGAATATGACTCAACAGGAACAAATACGCAAAGAACAGGAGGAGCAGATTGCCGCTCCTCGTAAGCCCTATCAGGGCTTGGTGCAGTCCGTCAGCAACATCTTTCACCCCTTGCTGGTGCTAACCTATACCGCCCTGGTCATCTGTCTGTTCACCCGGATGCAGGCGCTGCCCTTCCAGGTGAAGGCATGGTTCGTCGGGATGGTGTCACTCTACACGCTGGTCTTGCCCGTCCTGATCATCACGATGCTCCATGTCTCCGGTCTCATCGGACATTGGGCATTGCGCGATCGGCGCGACCGCATGGTGCCGTTCTTCACCAATTTCGCCTGCTATCTGATCAATGCCATTGTCCTCACCCGCACGGGCTTCCTGCCCGATTGGGTGCTGATGCCCTACTACGGCTCGGTGATCCTCACCTTTGTGGCATGGATCGTGAGCTGGAAGTGGAAGATTTCGGCCCATGCCTCTGCCAATGCGGCGGGAGCCACGTTCTTCCTGATGCTGGTGTTCTATTTTCCCGAGTCGATGCCCCTCTGGCTGGCCCTCTTCGCTGTGGTTGTGGTGGGCATGGTCTGCAGCACCCGTGTCTATCTGGGTCGCCACACCCTGGGCCAGGTGGGCGCCGGCACCCTGCTGGGCATCTGCTCCATGCTCCTCGCCAACTATCTGGTGCTCTAATTGTTATTTGTTAATAACTCAACTTTCGCAAATACGAAAGTTGATGATTCTAAGGGATTCTAAGGGATTCTAAGGGATTTTAAGGGACGTATGTCTCTTGGGTCCAATTCCATTTTGGCAAGGGTAACGTCCCCAAATATCCCTTAATATCCCTAAAATTCCCTTAATATCCATCAAGTTGATCAAATGCGAAACTTGAGTTAATTAACAATTGTT
>JAEEUA010000257.1 GCA_016286775.1 Bacteroidales bacterium | reverse complement strand
GGGAACATCCTGGTACACCTCATCTTGATGGCAGCTATACCATCTTCGGTCAGGTCATCTCAGGACTCAACGTGGTCGATTCCATCCAATGCAGTCCCACCGACGAGAACGATCGTCCCCTTGATGACATTCGTATCCTCAAGGCAATAGTTACTCTTTGAACCCTTCAGAATTTTTCTTAACCCCTCTTAACCCCAAAAATTATGGCACATAACTGTGAACACTGCAAGTTCCGCGCCCATTACGACGCAAAACCCAATTCATTGCTTGGCCGCTTCTGGCGCTGGCACATCAACTTCTGTCCCGGTTGGAAGTCCTATTTCACCTCGCGTCCCGAAGAAGAGAAGGCCAAACTGCGGGCTAAGTATCAGTTTGAAAAATACAAATAAACTCCTGCGGACACCTCTCCCTTCCCATTAATTCTCAACTACACACATTAACTCCCATGAAAATCTCTCAATCAACCCCGTCCATCAGCGTCATCGTCCTGATGGCCATGATGCTGCTATGTACTTCTCATCTTGTCTCGGCACAGGAAGTTGTCCCGACCCGAGGCATCGGACTTTATCCTGGTGATCCTAATGAATATTTCGCCCCTTCGAGCGATTATTCACTTGGCGACGACCCCATCGCTTGCTACAACATTGCGCTTTATCGTGCAGCATGGGCATCTTCGACGCGAGACTACAACCATACAGCACATCTCGTCACCGATGGCATCATCGATAAAGGCGATCCATCGATACTCACCGTATCTACACCTGCAGGCATTCTGCCGCGTCGAGAAGCTGAATGGACAATCGACGGCGGCCCCTACTCACGCAATGTCATGATGGGCAGTTCCACTTGGTTGCAGTACGATTGGAGTGGGGCCTTGCAGGTCAAGGCTGCCAATGTTCGACTGCAAGGTATGGTAGCCTACGACGACAAGGTGGCCACCCGTGGGTATGCCCTCCGTGTTCAGACATCTGACGATGGCGAGCATTGGCAGACCGTTGGCGAACAAGTGGGAACAGGACTCCCCGGCACGTTGCTCCACTACAAACTTCATTCCGACCCCAACAAACAAGAGGCACAGGATTATCTGCCTGCCCGTGTGCTCAACGAGAGGATTCGCTTGCAGGTGCCTGTCCAGACGAAGCATGTCAGGCTCTTGTTCGAGATGGAAGGCGCTGCCCATTGGGATATACATGAGGTGCAGTTCCTCAATGCCGACCTCAGCCCTGTCGATGTCATGCCTTCCACGTGTTTCAACAGCATGTGGATTAGCGAAGGAGGTGGAGAGCAGTGGCTCTACGTCGATTTAGGCAAGTCTTTGCACATCTGTGAAATGAACTTCGACTGGTACCAGGCACCGAAGAAGGGATGTGTTGAGGTTTCCGACGATGCTATTTCATGGAGACGAGTCGCCGATTTGCCCGACAACGTTTCTTCAGGCCTTATGACAATCTCTAACGATGCCACGACGTATTTGCGAGCTCGTTATGTGCGAGTGTCGATGACAAAGGCAGGTCCAGCTGGTTATTATGCGCTGAGGGAGATGGAGGTCTGCTCTGATTTGATTCATGATAATTATCCCCATCGTGAAGCTGGCTTGCGCGAGGGTCGCTATTATTTGAGTGGGGGCAATTGGTTATTGCAGCGGGCCTCGGAAGTGGAGGCCAAAGGCGAGGCAATTGCTACGCCCGATTTCGATTGTACGGATTGGATTTCAGCTACGGTGCCAGGCACGGTGCTTGCTTCCTATATTAATATAGGTGCAGTGCCCGATCCCAACTATGCCGACAATGTCGATCAGATTTCCGAGTCGTTCTTCCGTTCCAACTTCTGGTATATGGATGTATTCGATGTGCCTCGAGAGATGCTGGGAACCCAGCAATGGCTCAATTTCGATGGAATCAATTGGAAAGCCAACGTTTTTCTCAATGGTCAGAATTTAGGTAGCATCGAGGGTGCTTTCCAACGGGGGCGGTTCAATGTCACCGGTTTGCTTCGCGAAAAAGGCAATCATTTGGCTGTCGAGATTATTTGCAACGACCATTTCGCTGCCATCAAGGAGAAGGACGCCAACTCCACACAGTTCAATGGCGGTATCGTCGGTGCTGACAATCCTACTTTCCATGCTTCGGTAGGTTGGGACTGGATCACCACAGTTCGTGGCCGAGAGGCTGGCATCTGGAACGAGGTCTATCTCACCACAACGGGTATGGTCACAGTGAGTGACCCCTATGTACAGACTACACTTTCGGACAATGGCCCATCCGTGAGCCTTACGCCTTCGGTCTTTGTGCGTAATCATGACAATCGACCCGTTACGGGTGTGTTGAGCGGTTTTATCGGCGATGTACGCTTCGAACAGACCCTTACCTTGCCAGCTCAGACCGAGCAGGAGGTACGTTTCCAGCCCACATTGTTCCCTCAGCTTACAGGCAGCGATTTCAAACTCTGGTGGCCCAATGGCTATGGTGAACCCTATCTCTACGAGGCTGGCTTCACGTTCACGCCCGAGGTGGGCACATCATCCTCTATCAATTATAAGGCTGGTTTGCGCGAGATGCGCTACACAGGTCTGCGAGATAGCCTGCAAATCTTTGTCAATGGTCGTCGTTTCATTCCTTTGGGAGGCAACTGGGGCTTCGACGAACACAATCTGCTCTATCGTTCTCGTGAATATGACATTGCTGTCGGCTATCATCGCGACATGAACTTCACGATGATACGCAACTGGGTGGGACAAGTAGGCGACGAATCGTTCTACGAGGCTTGCGATCGTCATGGCATCATGATCTGGCAGGACTTCTGGCTCGCCAATCCTGCCGATGGCCCCGATCCCTATGACGATGTGATGTTCCTTCGTAATGCCGAGGACTATGTGCGCCGTATGCGCAGCCATGCCAGCATCGGTCTCTATTGTGGTCGAAACGAAGGTTTCCCACCCGAAGCCATCGACCGTGGTCTGCGACGATATGTTCACACACTCGCCCCGGGGATGGAATATATATCCCACTCCTCGGCTGAAGGTGTCAGTGGAGGAGGCCCTTATTGGGCGCTGCCGATGAATGAGTACTTCCAGCGACAGAGCGGCAAGATACATTCCGAGCGCGGCATGCCCAATGTGATGAACATTGAGAGCATGCGCCGCACGTTCAGCCCTGCATCCCTATGGCCACAGAATACCGAATGGGGGCAGCATGACTTCACACTGCAGGGTGCACAGCGTGCGGCCATCTTCAATCAGTTCGTAAGCAAAGGTTTTGGCGAAGCCCGTGACGTCGAGGAGTTCACCCGCTGGTCTCAACTCATCAACTACAACGGCTATCGTGGCATGTTCGAATCGACGAGCCGCAGTCGAGCAGGCCTGCTCCTTTGGATGAGCCATCCCTGCTGGCCCTCGATGGTATGGCAGACCTATGACTATTACTTCGATCCTACTGCCGCCTACTTTGGCTGCAAGAAGGCGTGTGAACCCCTGCACATCCAGTATAATGCGCTTACTGATAGCATTGAAGTCGTCAATCACTCGGCAGGAACGCTTTCCAACATCACGGCTCTTGCCACCGTCTTCGACCTCAATGGCCGAAAGGTCAGCGAGCAGAAGGTGCGCCTCTCCAGCGTTGAGGACACCACACTCCCAATCGCCTGCCACTCAAAGCCCACTGACAAAGACTTGAAATCCACAAATGTCTATTACCTGCGGTTGCAGCTCATCCAGAAAGGAAAGATCATCTCCGAGAACCTTTATATTCTTTCACGCGAAGAGGACAACTATCGAGACCTGGCAACCTTGCCTCAGCCTGAGGTGGAACAACGTGTCGTCATTCATGATGCAGGCGTAACACAGCAGGCAGATGTCACGCTTCGCAACAAGGGGCGTAGGCCCGCTGTCTTCCTGCGCCTGAACCTGAAGGGAGCAGACGGCGAACAGATTCTCCCCGTAGTTTATAGCGATAACTACATCACTCTGATGCCAGGAGAGTCGAAGTCCATCCACGTCAC
>JAEEUA010000052.1 GCA_016286775.1 Bacteroidales bacterium | reverse complement strand
TGGTATTGAGGCTGACGATGGTCGGCACCTCGTATTTCTTAGTAAGCAATGCGACAAACTTCATCATGATGGTGGGGCCGATGCAGACGCACTTGTCAACATGCTCACGCTGGATGACCTGTTCTACACCCACGGTGACGACGCCCTTCTGGCCATACGAGCCATCATCGGTCATGATGATCACCTCGTCGGAATTGGCGCGCATCTCGTCTTCCAGAATGATAAGATCCTTTGTACGGGCAGCCAGCACAACGATGACCTTGTTGCCTGCCTCGTGCATGGCCTTGACGATGGGAAGCAGAGGAGCTACACCTACACCGCCGCCACAGCAGATCACCGTGCCATACTTGCGGATATCGGTAGCATGACCCAGAGGACCGACAACATCGGCCAGTTCATCGCCCGCATTCAGCGCATTGAGGCGGGTCGAGCTTGCACCAACGGCCTGCACGACAAGGGTGATGGTACCCTTCTCGGTGTCGGCATCAGCAATAGTAAGAGGAATTCGTTCACCCTTCTCATCGATACGGACAATGACGAAGTGTCCGGCTTTGCGACTTTGGGCAATCAGCGGAGCTTCGACCTCAAAGCAGGCCACCTTCTCGCTGAACATTTTTTTGCTTACGATCTTGAACATTATAAAATAACAATTAACAATTAACAAATAACAATCGAACGCTATTTGAAATCAAATACAAATAGCAATTGAACGTCATTTGCAGGTACAAATACCTTTTACATAACCATATTTGGCCGCAAAATTACACTAAATATCTGTTTTGACAAAAAAAAATCAGCAAAAATTTCGTTTATTTGCAAAAATAGTGTATATTTGCACCGAAAATGATTAATCTTATTGACAAAAATGAAAGACTTTCTTCGATTTGTGATAATTGTCATTCTTCTTTTGTGTGGCATAGCCGTCTATTTCGGCTATTACATGCTGAATGTAGCCACTAAACCTGAAAGTGACTACCGACATCAAATCGACAGCACCTATATCCGCGTATTCAACAAATACCCTGAACTGAAAACCTGGAGTGACTCGCTGAAAGCGAAGGGCAATCTGCGAGACACCCTACTGCTGGCCGATGACGGCACGCGGCGTCATGGCCTGATTCTCAGTCACGACAGCCTGTCGAAGGGTACGACGCTGGTGCTGCATGGCTATGACGACAATGCGATTGTCATGATGCGCTATTTCTATCTGCATTATGAAATGCTTGGGCGGGATGTGTTGGTGCCGGAGCATTTCAATCACGGCAACAGCGGTGGCGACCATATCCGTTTCGGATGGCTGGACCGACTGGATATCAAGAACCTGTGGATTCCCCTCGCCCATCAGCTTTGGCCCAAACAGGACATCATCGTGCATGGATTGTCGATGGGCGGAGCCATCACCATGTTTACGTCGGGTGAGGAATTTGCAGACTCCCTTCGTGTGTCGGCATTCATCGAAGACTGCGGCTATAGTTCCATCTGGGATCAGCTGGTCTATCAGCTCAAGATGGAGTACGGCCTTCCCTCCTTCCCCATCCTGGACATTGCCAGTTTCATTAGTTCGCTGAAAAACGGCTGGTCGTTCAAGGATGGTGATGCCATCCAGCAGGTCGCCAAATGCCAGAAGCCCATGTTTTTCATTCATGGCGATGCCGACGACTTTGTTCCCACCGAAATGGTCTATAAATGCTATGAAGCCAAGGTGAACGGCTACAAGGAACTTTGGATTGTTCCGGGAGCCGAACACGCTCGCTCCATACATGATTGCTGGGATGAATATTGCCAGCGCTGCGAAGATTTCATCGGACGCGTAGAATCCCTGAAGAACCACTGATTCTGCATAAATACTGTAATTTATGAAAAATTCACTTGTTACTATTTGTTTGGTCCTGCTGTTCTGCAGCAATAACCTGTTCGCCCAGAATGACCAGCTCTATACCATAAGCAAGAAGGATCGCCCCACGGTTGCTGTGGTGCTGGCGGGTGGTGGCGCCAAGGGTGTGGCGCATGTCCCAGCGCTGAAAGCTATCGAGGATGCGGGCCTGCCTGTCGATCTGGTTGTGGGTACGTCTATTGGTTCGATTGTCGGTGCCATGTACTGTACGGGTTATTCGCCCGACACGATGCGGCAGATCATCCGCAGCAAGGATTGGATCAAGCTCATCACCGACAATCCGGATTACAGTATCCAAAAGACCTTGAGTGGCAAGAAGGACGACGAGAGCTACCTTCTGCGCTATATTATTGACATGTCCCGCCGTCTGTCCTCCACGGGAATGGGCGGCATTCTGGGTGGCACGAATGTGATGCAGTTCTTCAAGGAACTCACCCGATTTCTGCCGGATACGCTCGATTTCGGGGATATGCCTATTCCTTTTGCCTGTGTCGGCACCGAAGCCATCCATGGAAGCAAGAAAGTGTTTACCCGTGGCAATCTTCCCACCTGCATGCGAGCATCGATGGCTATTCCCACGGCCTTTACGCCTGTTACCATCGATTCGGTGGTCTATGTGGATGGTGGTGTCTGCGACAATTTCCCGGTCGATGTGGCGCGTGCCATGGGTGCCGACATCATCATTGGTGTGGATTTGAAGGTTTCGCAGACCAACGAACAACTCACCAATTCGGCGATAGATATGCTTTTGAACTGTGTGGATTTCTATAGCCGCGACCAATACCTGAAGAATATCAAGGATGCCGACATCTATATCCCCATTGATGTTACCGGCTATAGCGCGGCTTCCTTTGGACCAACGGCGCTGGATACGCTTCTGCAACGTGGTGATTACTATGTGAGCCTTAAAAAGCCATCCCTCGACTCGTTGGCTAAGGCGCTTGACCTTCAAGAACCTCCAACACGTGTTCGCGTGGGCGACTATAATTTTGCAAATGTAAATGCAGAAGGCGGCAGCTGGAACAACAATGAGACTCCCACCGAATCGCTTAGCAAGGTAAATGACGGCTCGTTGAACAGTTCGATCAATATCGGCTTCCGTTTTGACAATTCCGAATTCGCATCCCTCAAGGCAAGGCTTAATTTTGTGCTTTCGCAAAAGCATGCTACGCTTCTCAGACTGCAGGCTCGTCTGGGCGAGCGATTTGACATGAGTGGCGATATCAGCATGAAAACGATTGGCAAACAGCGACTTGGTCTATCGCAAAAATACCGAAACCATGACCTGAAATATCTTTATGGTAAGAAAAAGGTGCTCGATTGCGAGATGCGTCAATATGGCACCAATCTGTATTTAAGTCAGGAATGGCGTTCCATTCAATGCATTTTCGGCCTTTCCTATAATATTTACAACTATCGGGAGATCCTGATTGATACGCAGTTCCATGAATACCTGCCTAATTCAAAGTATCAGGAAAAACATTTCTCCTACTACTTCTCGGGAGAGATCAATTCGTTGAACAGCCAGAACTTTCCGACAAAAGGCCATCAGCTGGTGCTGAATATCGATCTTATTACGGACAATCTGGCTACATATAAGGACAAGACGATGCTTCCCATCGTATCATTCAAGTGGGTTGCGGCACTTCCCTTTTCCAAACGATTCAACCTGCAACCGCACTTATTTGTACGAGCCATTTTCAAGGAAGAGTCGGCAGACAAACCCTTGGCTCTGTTCAATTTTGCGGGTGGCTTCATGAACGAAATGGATTTCCGTCAGCAACAGGTTATGGCGGGTTTGTACGACAAATCCATGGTCCGGGAAGACGGCATGGGAATCGCCGGTCTGACCGCCCAATATGAGATTTTCAGGAATCAGTTTATTAAGGTTTCTGGCGATGTACTTTCGCACACCAATAATATCCAATATGCATTCAATAAGGAATCGTTGAACTGGGGTACTGAAGCCAGCTACAATTATAAGACGCCCATTGGACCTATCTCCCTCAAGGTATATTGGAATGACATGTCCAAGAAGTTCAAGTACTTTATCAGTGGCGGCTATTACTTCTGACAAAGTCAGTGGTGTTTTCGAGATGTTCCCAGATTGTCGAAGTATTTGCCCAACCGAGGTCCTGTGTGCATCTTCTGCGCATTGAACCGGTTGATACGATAGGCGTGCAGCAAGGGCAGCTGCCAATGATATTTGACCGCAAAGAGGCGGATCAGGATGACTACCAGAGCGCACCCCGACTGGGCGATGATGATGGGTGCGCCGTATTTGAGCGCATAGGTATAGAAAAGACCTCCAACCAGACAGGCGATAGCATAGATGTCGCGGCGGAAGATAAGTGGCACTTCGTTGATCAGGATGTCGCGTATCACACCGCCGGCGGCACCTGTGCACATGCCCATGATGATGCAGGTATAGAATGGGAATCCTGCATCGAAGGTCTTCTGGAACCCTACAATGGTGAAGAGCCCCAGTCCGATGGTGTCGAACAGGAAGATTGTCTGGGCTATCTCGCTGATGAACTTATGCAGGAACAAAAATGCCAGGACAGCCAGCAGTACGATAAAGAGATAGATCCACTGGTTCATCCAGAAGGGACTGACCCCAATCATAACATCACGTATCGTACCTCCCCCAACTGCGGTGGCAAGACCGACAATGAATGCACCAAACAGATCGAACTGCTTTTCAGAAGCCAGGCGCAGGCCTGAGATGGCAAAGGCAAAGGTGCCCAGATAGTCGATGATATCGACGAAGGTGAGATTGAACATAGTCTTTATAAAAAAAGTCGTGCAAAGTAAACAATACTTCACACGACCCTGTTATAACCAAAATATTAACTTCTAATCTTATTAAGATGGTAAGTGTTTAACGAAGCACTTCCATTGCAATGCAGCACATAGTTGTAAAATAAGCCACAATAGCGGCAATCTGCAAATGTTTATTCTTAAAAATACTTTCCATAATACTAATACCTTAAATAAATAATGAAACAAAAGCAATTTATAAATCCATCAAATCACTTATTCCTTTCGGCCGGCCATAAACTTAGACCTTGCCAGGGGTTTTTTGTTTTTTGACGGTGCAAAGATACGGCATTTCTGCGAATTGTGCAACCGTTTGCGCGAAAATCGTCTTTTGTCCCTATTTTTTCGGGTGAAAATGGAAGTATTTGCTAATTCTGCAATGCAATTAGAGAGGGTATATTCAGGGGAATGAAGGGATTTTCATTTATTCATACACCTGGAACATCATCTGCTGGAGGATGGTATCGGCCTTTTCCTTGCTGATGAGTGCAGAAACGATGGCATGACCGAGGGCAAAGGTAGCTCCAGGACCACAGCTCGTGATGAAGTTCTTGTCGCAAACGACCGTCTTCTTGAGGCAATTGGCGCCCTTCAGCTCCTGTTCGAAACCGGGATAGCAGGTTGCATTCTTGCCTTTGAGCAGGCCTAAACGTCCATAAACCAAAGGAGCGGCACAGATGGCAGCCAGCCATTTGCCAGCGGCATTGTATTCGAGAATTGACTCGCGAAGAGGCTCGCAGTCACTCAGGTTGGTGGCTCCAGGCATTCCGCCGGGGAGGAAGATCAAATCGCCATCGGAAAGGTCGGTGTCTTCGAGCAAGGACTCTGCGACAACCACTACTCCATTGGATGCTTCAACTTCGTTGAATGGAGTGATGCTGACAATTTGAACATCAATACCTGCACGACGCATGATGTCGATCGGAACAGTTGCTTCGGCAATTTCGAAGCCGGGGGCTAACATTACGTAGGTTTTCATAGGGGATAGGGTTATGAGGGGTTTTGTTTTTTTCGGTTTTTCGGGATTCCGTGATATCGGTATATCGGTATAACGGTATAACGAGATACCGGAATACCGGAATACCGGGACATCGGAATATTGGGACATCGGAATCTCGAATTTCGGAATACCGAAAAAACCGAACTTCCGGCATTTAATACCTGCCTAAAGGCAGAACTTACGGCCGGGTCTGGCCATCGCCTGAAATAATATATTTATAGGTGGTAATTTCGCGAAGTGCCATAGGGCCGCGAGCATGAAGCTTTTGTGTGGAGATGCCGATTTCTGCACCGAGGCCGAATTGGGCGCCATCGGTCCATGAGGTGGGCAGGTTCTGATAAACGCAGGCTGCATCGATGACGCGTGCATACCGATTGCAGGCTTCCTTGTTCTCGCTCACAATGCTTTCGGAATGCTTGCTGGTATTTGCCGAAACAAATTGAATGGCTTCGTCCAGGCTGCTGACCGTTTTAATCGACAGTTTATAGGCCTGGAACTCGTAGCCGTAGTGTTCGGGCAATGCAGGTTGTAGCAATTCTGCTGGATAATGCCCTTCAAGGGCATGATATGCAGGTTCGTCGGCGTAGATGATGACTTGCTTGGCCTTGTTGGGGTTCGAGCAAAGCGGAGCACAGATCTGGGTTAGTTCAGATAGCTTGTCCTTGTGCACTACCACACAATCCAACGCGTTGCAGACGCTGATGCGTCGTGTCTTGCCATTGTTGACGATGGCCGCTGCTTTCGCTGTATCGGCGTCCTTATCAATATACGTATGACAAACACCTGCACCCGTCTCGATGACGGGGACCTTGGCTGTGTCGCGGACGAAATCAATCAGGCGACGCGAACCACGGGGTATGATGAGATCCACCTTTCCAACCGCATTGAGCAACTCAGCAGTCGCAGCATGGTCATTAGGCAGCAAGGTGCAAAGTGCTTCGGGCAAACCGACTTCGCGCAAAACCTGATGGATGATGGCTACCTCACAATCGTTCGAATCGGCAGCTTCCTTGCCACCCTTCAAGATGACGGCGCTACCTGCCTTGAAGCATAGACTGAAAACGTCGATAGTCACGTTGGGACGTGCTTCGTAGATCACTCCGATCACGCCGAAGGGAACAGAAACCTTACGGATGACCATCCCATTGGGACGAACTGCCTCACTCAACTGAATATTCAAGGGAGAAGGCAACGAAGCGACATTGCGCGTGTCAGATGCTATACCGGCAATGCGATCTGCGTTGAGCAGGAGACGGTCGTAGCGATAATCCGCAGGGTCCATTCTCGACAGGTCTTGGGCATTGGCGGCGATGATCGTGTCGGTATTTGCGACCAATGCGTCGGCCAGTTTATTGAGTACTTCATTCAGTTCTTTTTCGTCCCGTTCGAGTAGCGAAAGACTGGCGATTCGAGCTTGTTCAATCAGATGTTCAATCATTTTGAGGAAATATTTAGAGAAGAATTATCTTAGTATTTGGGAAATCGGAATTATCGGATTACTCGGGGGATTCGGAGTTGTCGGATTTTTCGGAATTATCGGAGGACTTGGTTTTATCGGAAAGGACAAAGGGATCGAAAATGGGTGTGAACTTGTTGTGTTCCTCGTCATATTCATATCCGGCAGCGTTCAATCGAACCATCAACCGAGCAGGATCGACGTCTTCGCAATCGCAAAACTCTTCGAATGAATCATATTGGTCACGAAGCTTCATATTTACCATGCTATACAGCATGTCGTTATCTTTGGGAATATACATTATTTAATAAACAATTAACAATTAATAATTAATAATTAACAATGAACAATGAACAATTAATAATTAATAATTGGATTGCCGACTGAAAATTATTAATAGTATAAATAGGGATTGTAGTTTGCTTCCGTCTCAATGGTCGTCATCGGGCCATGACCGGGATACACTTTGGTCTCGGGAGGAAGAGGCATCAGTTTCGAATTGATGCTCTTGACCAGTAGTGGGCCATTGCCACCCATTGCCATTCCGAAATCCGTGCGTCCGATGGAACAATAGAACAGGACATCGCCACTGAACAGGATGCGGTCGTCGGGGAAATAATAGCAGAGCCCATGATGACTATGGCCCGGACAATCGAGAACTTCAATCCGATGCTGGGCAATTCCATCTTGGGCCTCGATGGGAAACGACAGGGTGTCGCCATCCATCAGGTTGCGAGTGATGGGTGCATAATGTACTTCAGCATCCACACCAAAGAACCGGTTCTGCATTGGAATGGTTGGCAAATGGTTCTGATCCTCCATCGAACCATAGACTGGCAGACCAGGATATGCCCTGGTCAAATAACCGGTTCCCATTACGTGGTCGGAGTGGTTATGCGTGATGAGAACGGCATCGGGCGTCAATTCCTTCTGTTGGATGAAGCGATGAATCCTCTCCCACTCCCAGTCGGTACACATGCCGGGATCGACGACGAGACATCTTTTGGAGGTTTCGTCCCAAATCACATAGCATTGCTCCTGAAAGGGGTTGCACTGAAAAGTTTCAACTTTCATTTCTTGATGGATGTAAAAGTGATGTTCTTTGACTCGAAGAATTCTTCCGTGAAATAGTTCGATACGGGAACTACCAGTGTACCCTGACATTGCCGAGGCTTCAATTCGTCGGCCAAATCGCCTCCCTTCAAGGTGATGAGCGCCTTACCGGTGCATCGACGAACCAGTTTGACCAGATCGGGCAGAACCATTACGGCACGAGAAACCGAATAATCGAAGGTTTCCTTGATTTCTTCGATGCCCGCATGACGAAATTCAACATTCTGCAGACCGATGGCTGTCGCTACCTCCTGAGCGACACGCACCTTCTTGCCGATGCGATCGACCAACAGGAATCTGCAATCCGGGTATTTGATGGCCAAAGGAATACCGGGGAATCCTCCTCCACAGCCCACATCCACGATGCTTGTGCCTGCGGGCCAAAGCTGTCGTTCATCCACGAATTTGGCAATGGCCAGGGAATGCAGGACATGATGTTCGTACAGGTTGTCGATATCCTTTCGACTGATCACGTTGATCTTGGCATTCCAGTCCTCATAAAGGGATTGGAGCGCTTCGTATTGTGAAATCTGACGAGGTGTCAATTCTGGAAAATAGTGCAGGAAAGCGGGTTGCGGCATGGCGACTTATTGCTGGACGATCGACTGGACAGGAAATTCGGGAGCAAGAAATGGCATGACATCGTCCCAAGTGAGGGAAATCTGAACCACGCCCACGCTGTAGGGAGCGATTTCGTAGGGATCGTAGGTCCACGTGATACCCTCATCGTTGATGTAGAAATTATCAGTCACCTCAATCTCGTTAGGTGCGGTGAACAATCCCTTCTCGGCCAGTTCATCCAACGTATTGCATTCATACTGTACCATCAGCTGGTTGCGCACCAGAGTGTTCAGGTCGTTCAATGATTTTTCCGCAATGAGGTCGGTCAAGGATATCTGGCTCAACGTATTGAGGTTGAACACACCATTGTCGATTGTCCTGTTGCCGTGAGCGCCGCCCGTGAAATTATCGGCCACTACCTGATAGCTGACAAAGCCATTGTCGTTGTACAGAATGTTGCCCTCGACTATCTCCTCATAGTTCATCCAGGCAGTTGCTGCTTCCATTACTTCGGTTTCTCCTTCGTGCTGACCGATTGCATCATGGCCTTCGTTGAGATATTGCATGATATAGTCCTTTACATACGCATTCACCATCGATTCGATCGAACCATTGGCCTCTTCTTCGAAGGAACCATCCTTGGGAAGAGTTGAGATGAAGCTTTCGATGGCAAGCATAATTTCGGCAGGAGTCTGTGCCTCCGGTTTGGCCATCTTGATGGAGAGGTGACAGGCAGGTTTGTCGTAAGAGTGAAAGAGCGGACAGATTGTATCGACAGTCAGGGTATCGAAGGTGACACTCTGAACCGTTGGGGCTTTGTGCTCACACGAAACCAGACAACCAAGCAACAGAAACAGGCCAAGAATGGATGCAAAAAAACTTTTCATTATTTAATTTAATATAAAAACGTTGCAAAGATAGAACATTTTTCCGAAAAATACACTATCTTTGCACCGAAAAAAATGTTTTTTCATGAAGAATTGTCTTTTTTTTACCCTTATCGTTACAATTTGTGCTCTTAACTGCTCATTTTCCAGAGCACAGAGCTACGACGAGTATATAACCCGAAGCTTCGATTACCTCGATGCCGACAGCCTGCCTCAGGCGGAGGAAGCGCTACGCGCTGCGCTTCGCCTCGAACCCGGAAACCCGGGCAATGGCATGCTTCTCCTGAACCTGGGAACTATCCAGCGTCGGCTTGGCAAGCTGAAGGATGCCGAAGATTCCTACACCATCGGCCTTGCCTTCCTGCCCAAGAACCTGACGCTGCTCAATAATCGTGCACAACTGTTTGCCGAGATGGAGAAATACCCCGAAGCCATCGAAGACTATACCGAGGTCATCTATCGGGAACCCGAGAATGAGGACGCCTATTATGCCAGGGCCTTGTGCCGCCTGATGAACAGCGATACCCTGGGTGCACGCCTGGACCTTGAGAAGATCGATCAGTTCAATCCGAACAGCGCCAAGTCGCGCATGGGCATGGCCTATGTCTATAAGGCGCAAGGGATGTGGCGCGAAGCCTCGGAACTCTACGATGTGCTGATCGAAAGAAATCCCCGGAATGCAGGTCTGCTGCGCGAGCGTGCCGAAGTCTATTATTTCGCCAATCGATTTGGCGCTGCCCTCGACGACATAAACAAGAGCATCGATCTCGATCCGCGCGAATGCTACAGTTATGTACTCAGGGCGCAAATCCGATATGCGAAAGGTGACAAGGAGTACGCCCGACGCGACCTCAATCAGGCACTGGAATTAGGCCTCGATCGAGCCGAAGTAAGCGATTTGATTGAAAAACTCAAATAATTTTTCATTTTTTCGATTATTTTTGTTCATCGTATCGAAATTCTGATTATCTTTGCAGCGAATTTGTACTTTTTTGAAATGCGAACACTTGCTACCTATATAGAATATCTGCTCATGACCCGTCACTACTGCTATGTGCCGGGACGTGGTGCGTATATGATTGCAGAAGAACCTGCATCCCTTTCTGCCGACTCTACCGTCGGCTCAGATGACCGTCGTCTTCATACCGTTGAAGCACCCCGACGTATCGTTCGTTTCAGTCCGCTGCATACCCACGACGATGGCATGCTTGCCAATCTTCTGATGGAAGCCGAAGGCATGTCGTTCGACGAAGCACGCCGATATATCGAGCGTCAGGCTCCTCTCCTGACCGATGATTTCATCGAATTTGCAACCCTTCATACCGATACCGACCATTTTGGTTTCGAACCGCTGCACCTTGAGACCTGGACCGATATGGAGTTCCGTTTGTCTCGTATACAGCAGTCTGCCGCCGAAAGTCGTGCAGCTTCCTCTGCATCCAAACGTGATGACGTTATCACCATTCCGAAGTATTGGCTGAAACGTACGGCAGTTGCTGCCATGATTGCGTTCTTCTTCTTCACTAACTTCATCGGGTTGAACAGGACTACAGCCAACATGGCCAGTGTGATTGACGTGAATGTGATCCAACGCAATGCACTTGTTCACCAGACTTGGGACGAGGAAGATGAGCTGGCCGACCTTTCTGAACAGGAAGCAATCGAAACCATTGACAATCCGCTCATCGAAGCTGTTGCGGCTGAGACTTTGGCAGAACAGAGTTCACAGCGTCATCCGGAACTGGTGGCTACCGTTCCGGTCTCTCCGGTCGATATTTATACAGAGGAGGATGGCATCCTGGATGTAGCTGAGGGAACCACCTATTTCATCGTAGGCTTCTGTACCCGTACTGAAAGCTATGCCTACGATGTACTTCAGCGCTACAAGGAATATGGGTACAAGCAGGCAGGCATCCTGGTGACGAAAGACCTCTATCGTGTCTTTGTCGCACAGTTTACCGAGAAGGAGGATGCCCTTGCCTTCCTTTTCGATGTCCGTAAGGAGAATGTACGTCTGAGCAAGTCTTGGATGCTGCCATTCGACAACGACGGATCTCTTTCTTCGTATATTATAAAAAAGACATATAATGACAACCAATTATCAATGGAATTGTCGCACCCTCACCAACGAACAGAAAGAGATCAAGGATGAACTGATTGCTGAACTCAACCTCAATCCCATCGTCGCCACTCTGCTCGTACAGCGTGGTGTGACATCGGCCGAAGAAGCTCACCGCTTCTTTCGTCCACAATTGTCAACAGGGCTACACGACCCGTTCCTGATGAAGGATATGGACAAGGCTGTAGCCCGCCTGAATGAAGCCATAGGTCGCAAGGAACATATTCTCATCTATGGAGACTATGATGTCGATGGCACCAGTTCTGTGGCGCTGGTCTATCGCTTCCTGCGCAGTTTCTATTCTTCGTTGGATTACTATATACCCGACCGTTATGACGATGGATATGGTATTTCTGAGAAGGGTGTTGATTACGCCTATAGCATAGGCGTTAAACTGATCATAACGCTCGATTGCGGCATCAAGGCAATCAATATGGTACGCTATGCCAAGGAGAAAGGCATTGACTTCATCATCTGCGACCACCACAAGCCCGATGATGAGTTGCCTGAAGCTGTTGCCGTACTCGATCCCAAACGCATTGACGACGAATATCCCTACCCGCATCTCTCGGCATGTGGCGTAGGCTTTAAGTTCATGCAGGCCTTTGCTCGCAACAATGGCATGAATGAGCTGGGAATGCTCTACCCCCTGCTGGACCTCTGCGCCATCAGTATCGCTACGGATATTGTCCCCATCACCGGCGAAAACCGTGTCCTTTCCTACAATGGCCTTCGGCGCTTGAACGACAATCCGTGCAACGGCTTGAAGGCAATTATCGAGCAATGTGGTCTGAAGGACAAGAAGGAACTGGCCAATTCGGACATCGTCTTCAAGATCGGTCCCCGCATCAACGCTTCGGGCCGTATGATGAATGGCAAGGAAGCCGTCGATCTGCTCGTCGCACGCGATGCCGAGACAGCCCAGGCATGTGCCGAACGCATTTCGGAGTACAACGAGAACCGCAAGGAGCTCGACAAGCGCGTCACCGAAGAGGCTATCCAGATGGTTGACAAGATGGACATCAAGGACAAGAAGTCCATTCTTGTCTATAATTCCTCCTGGCACAAGGGCGTCATCGGCATCGTTGCCAGTCGTCTGACCGAGCATTATTATCGTCCAGCCATCGTCCTCACCTCTGCCCTCGGCTTTGCCAGCGGTTCGGCTCGTTCCATCCAGGGCTTTGATGTCTATTCGGCCATCAATTCCTGCCGCGACATCATTGAGAACTTTGGTGGTCATACCTATGCAGCAGGTCTAACGTTGAAGGAAGAGAAAATCCCCGAACTCACCACCCGTATCGAACGATGGGTCGAAGAACACATCACCGATTCGCAGCAGCGCCAGCATCTTGACATCGACATGGAGGTGAAGTTCAACGAGGTTACACCCCGCCTCTTCAAGTCGTTGCGCGTGCTGTCTCCCTTCGGACCTGGCAACATGAAGCCGATGTTTGTCGTTCGTCGCATCAAGGACCATGGCAAGAGTCGTCTGGTTGGCAAGGAACTGGAGCATATTCGTCTCGAACTGGTCGATCCGGTCACTAATTTCACGCACAATGGAATTGCCTTCAATCAGGCATCGAAGTTCGATATCGTGAAGAGCGGCAAGCCTTTCGACATAGTCTTCACCATCGAGGAGAATACCTTCAGCAAGAATAACATCCAGCTGCTTGTCAAGGATATTCGTGAGAGTGAATCCAACAACATTGCTGCCGTTCTTTCGCTCCTGATCCGCAATACAAAAGACGATGCCGACGTGATTGGCGGAATGACGACAAGTCCGGAAATGTAAGGTGTACTCTACGCTCAATTTAAGATATTGTCAGCGTATAAGGGGCGTAAACTATGATCAATTCCATTCTCAAGCAATACTGGGGCTACGATGATTTCAGACCATTGCAATCTGAAATCATCCGTTCTGTGCTCGAGGGGCATGACACGCTCGGCATGATGCCAACGGGTGGAGGCAAAAGCATCACCTTCCAGGTTCCAGCCATTGCGCTTGGGGGATTGACGCTCGTCATTACCCCCTTGATTTCGCTTATGAAGGACCAGTGCGACCATCTTGTTGAACGAGGTATCAAGGCTGCGGCCGTCTATATGGGAATGACGCACCAGGAGATTCTGGAGACCTTCGAACGAGTTATTTCCGAAGACTATCGGTTCCTGTATATTTCGCCCGAACGATTGGAGACACGACTCTTTCAGGCCAAGCTGCAATATATGGACGTGCGTCTGCTGGTTGTCGATGAAGCGCATTGTATCTCCCAATGGGGCTATGACTTCCGTCCGCCCTATCTCAAGATATCCAATCTCCGTCAGTTGCTTTACGAGATACGTGAGCGAAACAAGAAGCCTTGGGTGCCGATCAAGGAGTTTGAAACGTTGGATTCGGTTCTCTCCTATCACACTCCCTGTCTGGCGTTGACAGCTACTGCAACCCCCGAAGTAATCAAGGATATCCAGGACAAGCTGCATTTCCGGGAGCCGGCCCGCGTCTTGAAAACTTCGTTCGAACGTCCCAACCTGACCTATTCGGTCATTTATTCCGAAGACAAGATGGGCAACCTGGTTCGTCTGCTGGGTAATCAGGATGCCGATTTTTCAGCAATTGTATATGTCCGGAGCCGCAAGAAAACGGCAGAGGTGGCAGAATACCTTACCAGCCAGGGGATACCTGCCGATTATTACCATGCAGGACTCAGTGCCGAAACCAAACAGCAACGACAAGAGGCCTGGATGGCAGGAAAACCGGCAATCATCATCGCCACCAACGCCTTCGGCATGGGTATCGACAAACCCAATGTGCGCAAGGTGATCCACATCGACCTGCCGCCCTCTATCGAAGAGTATTTCCAGGAAGCTGGACGTGCCGGGCGCGACGGATTACCTGCCGAAGCCATTCTGCTTGTTTCCGACAGCGACAAGCTGCGCCTGTGCCGCCATCTGCTCGAAGAATATCCGGAGCGCGACTTCATTCGTCACGTCTATGGACGTCTGGCCTCCTTCTATCAGATAGCCATTGCTGCTGGACTGTACAACATCTTCGAATTTGATATCTTCCGGTTCTGTTCGGTTTATCATCTGGCCGTCCAGCAGGTGCATTATGCGCTCAAGCTGCTCGACCAGGCCGAATATATCCAGTATATCGAGGAACCCGATCGTCATTCGCGCCTGATGTTTGTCACGTCACGCGAATCCCTGTACCATCTCAACCAGTTCGATGCCGAATGCCAGCGAATCATCCAGGCTGTTCTCCGGCTCTATAGCGGACTCTTTGCCGACTATGTATATATCCGCGAAGAGGAGATTATGCGTGTGACAGGTCTCGACCGCAACACGCTCTACGAGAAGCTGCTGCTCCTCTCCCGCTTTCATGTCCTGCATTATATTCCCGCACGCCAAAAGCCAGCCATTGTATATCTGACGCCTCGCCTTGAGGACCAGGAGATTCGAATCCCCTATACCATCTATGAACAGCGTCGGGCGCGACAGGAACGTCGCATCGATGCCATCATCCACTATGTCGAAAACAACCAGGAATGCCGGCTTGTGCAGCTGTTGGACTATTTCGGCGAGAAGCTCGATCATCGCTGCGGGCACTGCGATGTCTGTCTGAGCAAGGACCTGAAAGGCAATATACATGAAGAAAAGGCGATGATCCGTTCGCTGATCATCGCCAAGATTCAGGCAAGGGGCCCTATTACACCCCAACAGCTGTATGCTCAAATCAATATGAATCCCGAACGAGTTGGCCAGGTATTGCGCGAAATGGTTGAATTTGAGGAAATCATCTATTCGGACAATATCCTAACCCTGCCCTCTGCGGATTCCTAAGCAGGTACTGCAAGTTTATTCCGCCCAGAGGATGGTAGCACTTTGTGGAGCCACATTGACCTTGTTTGCACTTAGTTGGTCGAGTCCATTCAAGTTTATTTTCCCTCCACTGCAAACCACCGTATAGTTGTTCTGTGGAATATCAACCGAAACTGGTTTCTTGTTGCTATTCAAGATGACGATGATTTTTTTCCAGACGTCATCCACATCCTTGCCCGAAATCTGATAGGCAACCACACAATCCTTTGCCACGAGGAACTCCACATTCTTTCGGACCAGATTTGCAGAACCCTGTCGGAAGGCGGGGTGTGCCTTGCGCATGGCTATCAGGCCACAATAGTAATCGAAGACATCGCGATACGTGGTCTTGTGGTTCCAGTCGATGGCATTGACGCTGTCGGGACTCTTGTAGCTATTGTGAACTCCTTTCTTGTCGCGTAGTACTTCTTCGCCATTGAAGATGAACGGGATGCCCTGGCTGGTAAAGACGGCTGTCTGCGCCAGTTTGTCGAGGGCGATAACCTCGGCTTCTGTAGCGTTGGGAGCTGTGGCATGAAGCCGATCCACCAGGCACATATCATCGTGACAGCTGACGTAGGCAATCATCTGGGTAGGTTCCTTGGCCCAACCGTCTATTGCGCCCAGGATGCCGAACTTGATGTTCTCCTCATGGCCAGCCTCGCCGATGAGGAATGCACCCTTCTCGTCACTCCAGAACGGACCGCGTAATGCATCACGCAGTTCGTCGCTGAAGGCGGCTACGCCTGGAATGTGTGCCATGTTCGCCTTCATTGCCAGCTTCTCCTCGGGATAAGCGGGTGCTTCGGCAGCCCATCCTTCACCATAAAGCAAGACTACAGGATCGATAGCTACGGCAGCATCGCGTATTTCGTTCATCGTCTCGATGTCGTGGATGCCCATTAGGTCGAAGCGGAATCCGTCGATGTGGTATTCCCGCATCCAATATTGGATACTTTGGACCATATAGTTTTGCATCATCGGGTGGTCGGAAGCCGTTTCATTGCCGCAACCCGAACCATTAGCGAAGGTTCCATCCTCTTTCTTGCGGAAGAAGTAACCGGGGGCTGTCAGTTCGAAATTGGAGGAGGCAGCATCCATCACGTGATTATAGACCACATCCATGATGACGCGGATGCCCGCCTTGTGGCAAGCCATTACCATCTGCTTGAACTCGTTGATTCGTGTGGCTGGGTCGTAGGGATTGGTGCTATAGCTGCCATCGGGAACGTTGTAGTTCAATGGGTCGTAGCCCCAGTTGTACTGATGTTGTTCGAGTGTAGTCTCATCGACCGAAGCATAGTCGTAGCTTGGCATGATGTGTATATGCGTAACACCAAGTTCCTTCAGATGATTGATGCCCGAGATACCTGTTTCTTCGGTCATCGAGAGATATTTGCCCAAATTCTTCAAGCCACTGGAGGGATCTGCCGTGAAGTCACGCCAATGCATCTCGTAGATGATGGCATCGGCTATGCTCCTTAACTCAGGACTCTTGTCATTTTCCCAGCCGGCAGGATTCGTCTGGTTCATGTCGATGATGGCTGCACGATGACCATTGATGCCGACGGCCTTAGCAAAGATACCGGGACATTCGGCACGCCACTTTCCATCCTCTTTGATGCTGAATGTGTAAAAACGGCCTTTCAAATCCTCCTTGACCACGGTTTTCCAGAGTCCTTCGGGCTGGCGTTTCATCTTCAAGGTCTTGATGGGTTCGCCGCCTTCGCCTTCCGCATAGATTCGCAGGATAACGCTGTCGGCATTCGGACTCCACAACTTGAAGGCGCTTTTTTCGGCAGAATACGCAAGTTCGTTGATTTCTTCCATAGGTATCGGATAATCAGTTACTGAGCTATACTCCGGTTTGGGTACGGAACACCCTAAGAGCAAAGCTGCAAAAGACAGGAATGTATAGGTTCTTTTTTTCATAGTAGATAGAATTTTGCCGCAAATATAAACACTATTTGTCAAAGCACCAAATAAATTGGTAATTTTCTTCGAAAAAAATCTTTAGAACCACGTTCACCTGGTTGGAATGTTCATTATATCCTCGTATATTCTTCCTCCAAATGCCCCATGACCAATCTATGCCAGGATTGGTTATCCCTTAAAACTCGACATGACCAATCTTGGCGCAGAATGGACATGCATAAAATGGAAATATCATTTTCACGGCCGACAGAGTACTTAATCCAATCGTAGCATGACCAATCTTGGCATAAAAAGGTCATTTACAGATAAAGCCATAACCAATCCTTGTTCAAAATAGTCATTCCCATTTTGTCGCATAACCAAACTTGGCCAAGAATGGTCATTCTCACTTCCTCGCATAACCAATCCTGGCCAGGAATGGACATTCCCGTTTTCATCGTATGTCCAATTCTGGCATAGAATGGTCATACCGCAATCGTAAGAAGCATTATCACGGCCGACATAATACTCCATCCAATCGTAGTATGACCAATCCTGGCCAAGATTGGTTATGCTTCTCTGAGTCATTGAACTTTCTCGGCCGAGAAAGTATTATTTTATTATTCAACCTTGAAATAATTTATCAATGCCAAATAAATACCATATTTTTGCATCGAAAAATGATGTCTAAACAATGCTTAACCCCTTTTTTGAATATGAAATACTATCATAATCTTCCACCTCACCCCAAAAAATATTCCTATTTTCTATTTGCCGAAGAACCTTATTGGACCTACTTTGAGAAAGAATGGGATAAACTTGATCCACAGCCTGGAGAATGTTTTGCTTTATTCAATCGCATGGATCATCTATCATCAATTATCCTTGTCGTAAAAAAAAATTCAGAAGCGAAATCTACTGAATGCAAAATGATAAAGATTGTTCCCAAAGGATTACAGCGTTCAGATTGTACATTTAGATATCGTAGTCTTGAAAACTATACTGACGTCCTCCAAATCGATAGCCATCGTTTTCACGTGCTCGACAAGCAAATTGCCATGTTGAATGTGCTGTTTAACAGCGTCCAGTACGAAATCATTAAGCAGTTATCTGAAGCATCTGAGTAAATTTTGTTAGTACAAAACTATTCAGAACAAAGAACTTCCTTTTTGAAGAAACCATAGCCCGTTCTTTTCTCTTAAATGAAACAACGACATTTCTGTCGCTTTCCCAGTGTGACCTTATAAACAGGAAGGGAAGGTAACTTGAAATGCCGTTTACTTCGTTGTAAATATATAAACAATTCCTTATACCTTAAATTTTTTTCCAATATTTTTACATTTTTGCTCACAAATAGAGGAATGGATATTTTTTTTGAATGAAAATAGTTGTAAAATTTGCGTTTTTTATTAAAAGATATTATCTTTGCACCGATATTAGAGCACACATGCGTAAAGCCGCACATTTTTCAAACACTAACCGACCATAATGAAACCTGCAAAAACTCTCCTGCTCT
>JAEEUA010000256.1 GCA_016286775.1 Bacteroidales bacterium | reverse complement strand
ATCTTAACCCCTCTTAACCCTCCAACATGATCACCCGCCAGAATCTCATCGCCCTCTACAACCGCCAGCGCCTTGCCTTCGACGAACTCCGCAAGCAGCAGGAGCAGGAAATGGACGCCCTCCTTCGTCAATACGCCCTCGACAACGGCTATCCCCAGGTAGGCGACGTCATGAAGGTCCACGGCATCAACCGCTGGGTGAAGGTGCAGCGTTTCTCGCCCACCTTCGTCCGCGGCAATGTCGAGATGAGCTACTACTGCACCAACTGCCACAGCGATGGCAGCCCCAACCGCAGCGACACCCGCGAGCGCCGCTACACCTACCTCGAAGGCGTTTCCGAGCTGTTCGAAGGACTGTATTGATTTCTAACCTTTTATAACCGCTACGGGCAACAATCGGGTCTTTACTTTTACGAGGTCGAGTTCGTTGGCAATGACTTCCTCGATGTCCTTGTATGCTCCAGATGCCTCCTGCAGGTCATCTTGATTGCGTATGCCGTGGACGATGCCCTTGGCTTCGAGCTTGGCTACCTCTTCGACCATGTTGAGGGTCCTGATGGCTGCCGATCGGGATAGGCGCCGCCCTGCACCATGTGAACACGAACAGAAGGAATCGGGGTTGCCAAGGCCCTCGACAATGTATGATGCCGTTCCCTGTGAGCCGGGGATGATGCCTGTCACACCCTTGCGAGCCAACGTGGCACCCTTTCGATGGACGAAGACATTCTTGCCAAAGTGGTTCTCGTGCGAAGCATAGTTGTGGGCGATGTTGATCATCGGCTCAAACTCGATGCCTTTCAGCGAGTCGGCGAGAACCTCCTCGATTCGGTCCATCATGAGCTTGCGGTTGCAGAGCGCAAAGTCAACGCAGTACTTCATCTCCTCCCAATACATTCCGAATTCCTTCGTCCCTTGAGGCAGGAACGCAAGGTGAATGTCGGGAGAAACCATCGAGTACCAGCTTGCGTTCAGTTTTTCGGCCAAGTCATTGTAGTAGGCGCCGACCCTTGCTCCGAGGTTGCGGGAGCCTGAATGTATCATCACCCAGAGGTTGTCGTCAGCATCTTTCTGCAGCTCGATGAAGTGGTTTCCGCCGCCCAAGGTTCCTATCTCGTGGAGAATGGCTTCCTGGCGATTCTTGACCACGGTCATCTTCTCCACTTCGTGTCCGGTGGGTAGGTATTTGCTGTCTTGCTTTTCCTCGTGGTGGTCCATGCCGAGGGGAATACGCTGGCGTATTCCGCTCATGATCTCTTTGCGAAGCACTTCCACGGGAATCTCACTTACCTTCCAGTTTGATTTTACTGCACACATTCCACACCCGATGTCCACGCCGACAGCGTTGGGCACGACTGCTCCGTTGCATGCCAGCACGCCGCCGATTGGCATTCCTTTTCCGGCGTGCACGTCGGGCATGATGGCAAGGTGGTGATAGAGAAATGGGAGAGTTGTCAGATTCCCGATCTGCTCCATGGCCTCTTGGTCCACCTCGTTCGTCCATATCATAACGGGACGATTGTTGATAATCTTGACTTCCATTTTTTTTGTTGGTTAATTGTTATTGTTTGTCATTCTTCCGATATATCGTTTATTCAAAAATCACGCTGCAAAGTTATAAGTCCAGTGCGCAATCTTTCTGCGTATTCGAAAAAAAAGTGAAAAAAAGAAGCAAAAAATGTATTTTTTTTCGCACTGCGCAAATAGGATGCGTAGAAAATTCCTATATTTGTTCCGAAATTAAAGCAATATGTGATATGCCAGCCAACAAAAACGCCCTTATCCGTTATAAAACTATTGACAAATGCCTTCGAAACAGGTTTCGCCGTTGGACGCTCGAAGACCTTGTCGAGGCATGCAGCGAAGCCCTCTATGATATGGAGGGTATTCGCAAAGGTATCTCTGTTCGTACAGTTCAGGGTGATATTCAGATGATGCGTTCCGACAAGCTCGGCTATAATGCACCCATCGAAGTGTATGATCACAAGTATTACAGGTATGCTGAGGATGACTTTTCCATCAGTGATATGCCCATGTCGAAGAACGATTGCGAGGTCTTGCAGGAGGCGGTGGATATGCTTCGCCAGTTGGAGTATTTCGAACAGTTTTCCGAAATGACAGAAGTGGTCAGGCGTTTGCAGGACAAACTTGCCATCAGTAAGAAAAACAGCAAGCCGCTGATACATTTCGATAGCATGCCTGATCTGAAAGGTTTGAAGCTGCTGAATCCCTTGTATAATCATATTGTTCACAAACAGACATTGCGTATTCTCTATCAACCTTTCGGAGCCAGCGAACCGAAGGAGTTTATCTTTTACCCATACCTTTTGAAGGAGTTTCGCAACCGCTGGTTCCTGTTTGGGGTCAGTGCTGTGAATCTTAGGTTGTACAATCTGCCATTGGACCGAATAGTAAGTATCGGGGCCTTTGATCTCCCATTCTACGAGCATCCGTCGTTTGATGCCGAACATTTCTTTGACGATGTAATAGGGGTAAGCAAGAATCTGGGTGATAAGCCCAGAAGGGTCAAGTTCTGGGCTTCGGCAGAGCAATGCAATTATATCAAGACCAAGCCCATCCACACTTCACAGAAACTATTGCGCGAGAATCCCGAAGATGGAAGTTGTGAGTTTGCGATTGAAGTAGTCATCAATTTTGAGATGTATTCGGTTTTCATGTCCTATGGACCAGGTGTGAAGATCATGTCTCCGCGTTCTGCTGCAAACTATATGAGCAAGAAACTTCAGGAAGCCGCTGAGCAATACGTAGATTCGCACGATTCGTGTTCTTAAAAAAATTAATTCATGAAAAATTCGTGATCAATTACATGATAATTCGTGTTAAAGAAAAAAGTGTGTGTGATTCGTGTTCTAACAAATCTCCAACCGAGGAAGAATCAAGTCGGCCGTGAGAGTATTTCCGCCGTTGTGGCGAGTACTCTGACGGCCGATAGAGTATTCCATCCTGTAGCATCGGGTATTCCGTCGGCCGTGAGCGTATTCCATCCTGCATCATCGGGTACCTTGTCGGCCGTCACGATGCTTGCGCAAATTGCGGAAGTACTCTGTCGGCCGTGAGCGTATTTCCGCCGTTGTAGCAAATACTCTGTCGGCCGTTGTAATGCTTGCGCAAAAAGAGGAAGTACCCTGTCGGCCGTCAGAGTGCTTCCTCGATTTTTTCTCTCTACAGATTGCTCAGATTTATCGGATTTTTTGTTTGACCGAGCAGATAATCTGTGTAATCTGTTCATTTATGCTAATAAATTATTTAAAAATGGTGAGGTCAAGGCTCTCGATGGACAGATTCTATTCATCATCGAAATAGATGTTTGAATCGCTCATCAGCCTTGAATACCAGCTTTGAGATATACCGTAACCAAACTCTTCATTGAAGATTTCGAATGAGATTTCACCCCTGAAATAGATGGCAAAAAAGCAAGCCGACTGCATTGTGGCTTGCTTTTTTCATTCCTATAACTTGGGTGGTTGGGCGATTGCTAATGCCATTTGGTTGAGCTGTTCACACTGGGCGCGGGTGATGGTGCGCTTCTCGTTGTGATGTTCCCAAGGGGAAAGCATCAACAGGCGGCCTGTGGAACAGGCGTTGAACTGCTCGCCGTGGGGTTTCGAGAGCTGGGTGAAGCCGTTCTCCAGGAGGACGATGGTGGGAAGGCCGGCGTCGAAGGCAGCGCGCATCACGCGCTTCTCACCGGGGGAGATGGCCGGGGAGACGAGGACGGCACCTTGGCGGGCCTCTGCCAGGTATCGGGCGGTGGCTTCCTCGATTTGCTGCTCGGTGAGGCGGCGGGAGAGCTTAACGGCGATGCGCCGAGGGGCGGTGAGCAGGCTTCGGTTGCCGATGCCGTTGAAGGTGAAGGGGCCGAGCTTGAGGTCGAAGAAGGGGTAAAGCCAGTCGGGACGGGCGTGCTTCATCAGGAGGCGACGCGGGTTGTCGAGGAGGTAGTTCTTCCAGACGGTCAGCTCGTCGTAGGTGCGGAGGATCAGGTCGTTGTAGCCGCGGGCGAAGAGGGGGCGAATGGGAGGGGTG
>JAEEUA010000255.1 GCA_016286775.1 Bacteroidales bacterium | reverse complement strand
GGCGCAACATCATGCTGCAGATGGGCTATTCGCAGAAGGACGTCGATGATTTCATCCCCGGTCCCTGCTTCCTTGCATGGTGGGAGATGAACAACCTCGAAGGTTGGGGTGGACCCAATCCCGAGTCTTGGTACGTGGCACAAGAGGCTTTGCAGAAGAAGATCATTGCCCGCATGAAGGAGCTCGACATCCATCCCGTACTCCCCGGATATAGCGGAATGGTGCCCAGCAAATTCATGCAGGAACAAGCTGCAGCGACGACCGATGAGAAGGACAATGGCGAATCATCCATCTCGAACGTACAACTCTGGAACGGCTTCACCCGTCCCGGCATCCTTATGCCTACCGACCCACGTTTCCAGCAGTTCTCCGACCTCTATTACGCCGAGAGCGTCCGTCTTTTCGGCAAGGCCGACTACTATTCGATGGATCCCTTCCACGAGGCTGCCAACCTCCCAGCCGACCTCGACCTGAAGGCTTGCTTCCAAGCTGTGAATGCTGCCATGAAGAAAGCCAACCCGAAGGCCAAATGGGTATGCCAGGGTTGGTCGGAGAATCCACGTCCCGAAATGCTCGAAGCCATCACGCCGGGCGATGTCATCTTCCTCGACCTCTTCAGCGAATGTCGTCCCATGTGGGGTATGCCAAGTCTTTGGTACAAGGAGAATGGCTACGAGGAGCACGACTGGTGCTTCTGCCTGCTCGAAAACTTCGGTGCCAACGTAGGCATGCACGGTCGTATGGACCAGTTGCTCAACAACTTCTACCTCACCAAGACGCATCCCAAGGCAAAGCACCTCGTGGGCATCGGTCTGACAATGGAAGGTTCGGAGACCAATCCCGTAATGTACGAACTGATGTGCGAACTGCCTTGGCGTCCTGAGAAGTTCACCAAGGAAGAGTGGCTCAAGGGTTATGTCAAGGCACGCTATGGGCTCGAAGAAGGCAGTCCGATTGCCGACGACGTGAAAGCAAATGCTACACCCGTACTCAACGACGTGTGGAACATCCTTGCCCGTGGCATCTATAACTGCCCCGTCGGCAACAACCAGCAGGGTCCTCACGAGTCGATCTTCTGTTCGCGTCCTTCGCTCGACTGCTTCCAGTCTTCGTCGTGGAGCAAGATGACCAACTACTACGACCCCACCACCACCGAAGAGGCTGCCCGTCGCATGCTCACCGTGGCTGACCAGTTGAAAGGCAACAACAACTTCGAATACGACCTCGTCGATCTTGTTCGTCAAGCCATTGCCGACCGTGCCCGCATCGTCTATAACTATGCTGTAGCCGACTTCAAGAGCTTCGACAAGAAGAGTTTCAAGAACCACACCGAGGAGTTTCTACGTCTCCTCCTTTTGCAGGATAAGTTGCTCGGCACACGTTCAGAATTCCGTGTAGGCCGTTGGACCGAACAAGCCAAGAGCCGTGGCACGAACCCCGCCGAAAAGGATCAATATGAATGGAACGCGCGCGTACAAATCACCACGTGGGGCAACGAATACTGTGCCAACGTCGGCAAACTGCGCGACTATGCCCACAAGGAATGGCAGGGCATCCTCAAGGATTTCTACTATCCCCGTTGGGTGAAATATTTCCAGGTGTTGCAAGACGAACTGGACGGCAAACTTCCCGTCCTCCCCGTCGGCAACTCGTCGTGGCTCAAGAACAGCCAGGATAATCCCGCACTGACCATCAACTGGTACACCGTCGAAGAACCCTGGACACTCGACCACACGCCCTACAGCCCCGCTCCCGAAGGGGATCCCGTCGAGACTGCCAAGGAGGTGTTCGAAAGGGCTTTCGCCAAGTGATAGGGGTCAATTTCGGCATAACGATATTCCGGTTTTACGTTATTCCGGTATATCGGTATTCCGGTATTCCGGTATCCCGTTATGACGAAATAACGGAACATCGCCTCAACGACATTCCGTCCCAACCATCATCAATATGAAAAAGAATAGATTGCTGCTGCTATCTCTGCTGCTGCTCCTTGTCCCAGCTGTTGCCAATGCTTGGGATCGAGGGCCTGCTTTGGGCACCTACGTTGACCCAAGAATCGGGTCCGAAGGACTGGGACGCGTTGTAGTGGGTCCCTCCTGCCCTTTCGGTATGGTCAAGCCATCGCCCGACTGCACCGTCAAGCCCAACAGCGGCTGGTTGCCGATGCCCGCACCCGTCAATGGATTCAGTCAGACGCATGTCAGCGGCACAGGCGGCGGTCCCAAGTATGGTAACGTGCTCATCCAGCCCTTCTGTTCAGGCATGGACCAAATCAGCCATCCGACATTGCGCAAGGACGAGGACATAAGCCTGGCCTACTATGGTACTACGTTCGAGAACGGCATCCGGGTCGAGGTAACAACCGCTGAACGCCCTTCGCAATACCGCATAACCTATCCTTCCGACTCGATGCAATGCCTGCTCATCGACGCAGGTTGGTTCCTCGGCGAACAAAACAAACCCGATGCGCGCGAAGCGCAGAACTTCGTGGGTTCGCAAATCCAGATTATCAGCGAGACCGAAGTCCAAGGCTATACGCGCATTCGTGCAGGGTGGAACGAAGGTCGCGCTTACACGGTATATTTTTCTGCACAATTCGATAGACCGATTACCCAGTTCAAGACATGGTCGGCTCCTGCTGCAGAATATGCCGAAAAGATGGACGAGGAGTCGCGCAAAACCGTCATCTGCGACTCCCCTTTTCAAGTGGATAACCAGCGTAAGACAGGAGCGTTGCTCCAATTTAATCCCTTAGATGCAGCATCTGCACAAAGCAGCAGTTCCGAGCAGACGACCCTCAACGTGAAAATTGGCATCAGTTTCATCAGCGAACTGAAAGCCCGTCAGAATGCGGAAGAGAAGATTCCCCATTGGGATTTCGACCAGACGCGTCAAGCCTGCATCGACAAGTGGGAGGCATTGTTGAGCAAGATTGAGATTGGCGACTCATCGAAAAAGGCACAACCCATCACCGATTCACAACGTCGCCAGTTCTACACCGCGATCTATCACACCCTGCTCGAACCCGTCGATCGCACGGGCGAAAATCCGCTCTGGAGCGACCCAGGGGTGCCCTATTACGATGACTTCTACGCCATTTGGGACACCTATCGCACCTCTTCGCCCCTCATCACCTTGCTCGACCCACAGCGCGAAACCGACATCATCAACTCCCTCCTCAACATCTGTCACCGCGACGGCTACATGCCCGATGCACGCAGCGGCAACTGCAATGGTCGCACGCAGGGCGGCAGCAATGCCGAGATTGTCATCGCCGATGCCTACGCCAAGGGACTTACTGGCATCGATTGGGAGGATGCCTTGAAGTGCATGCTCGTAGATGCTACTGTTCCTCCTGGAGGTGATCAGGAAGCCGAAGGACGTGGCGGGCTTGTCGAATACCTCCGCTACGGATACATTCCTTACGGCATTGACCGTGCCGGAAACCGAACCGTCGAATATGCCTTCTGCGACTGGGCCATCGCACAAGTGGCCAAAGGACTGGGCTACAACAGCATCTATGAGCAGTACATGAAGCAGGCGGAATACTGGAAGAACCTCTGGCGCGCCGACTACGAACACGCAGGCGTCAAGGGCTTCATCATGCCACGTTCCGCCGAAGGCGAATGGCTCGACGAAGTGCCTTTCGGTCATTCCAAGAAGCAGCGTCCTACATTCCGCTACACGCCCGTCACGGCTGAGAGTCCTTGGTACACCCCGTGGTGGGGAACATTCATGTACGAAGCCACCTCGTGGGAATATTCGCTCAGCATCCCGCACGACGTGTCCGGCCTCATCGAGCAATGCGGAGGTCCCGAACTGTTCCGCAAGCGCCTCGACACCTTCTTCGACGAGGGCTTCTACAATGTCAACAACGAGCCTTCGTTCCTCACCCCCTGTCTCTACCACTGGATAGGTCGACCTGACCTGACGGGAGAGCGTGTCCGTCAAATCATCACCGATAACTTCAACGACACACCTCTCGGCCTGCCCGGCAACGATGATTCGGGTGCGATGTCCTCCGTGCTCGCCTTCCATTACATGGG
>JAEEUA010000051.1 GCA_016286775.1 Bacteroidales bacterium | reverse complement strand
CCAGGACGACACAGAACACGCCGAGGATGGCGGAGATGCCGGCTACGATGCCGTTGAAGCTATAGTTGCCCTTCACGACCCACGAGATGACCGCCAGCGTCATGATGGACAGGATCAGGAATATCTCGAAGGCGTTGAGGCTGCGGAAGGTGAGCCGAAGCAGCGTCAGATAGCGATTGCGTGCCATTCTTTTTAAATAATAATCACGAATTAGAGAATTTGAGAATTATTCGGTTGGACGCTTGGAGCAATAAATAATTCGCGAAATTCGCCAATTCGTGACAGTGATAGTTTAATGATATCAATAAGAGCGGGCGAAGAGGACGCGGCGTGCGCTGGGCTTGCCGGTCACCATATCGACACCGGGCTCGAGGTCGGAAGGATCCTGCGGAACGAAGGGGATGCAGCGGATCGTGGCCTTGGTCTCGGCCTTGATGTACTCCTCGGTTTCGGTGGTGCCATCCCAATGGCAGAGCAGGAAGCCGCCCTTCTCGATCTCCTCCTTGAACTGCTCCCACGTATCGACGCGGCGAATGTAGCCGTCGCGCATCTTGCGGGCCTTCTCGAAGATGTTGTCCTGGATCTCGTCGAGGAGCTTCACAACGTGATCGACGATGCCTTCCTGTGGCAGCACCTCCTTCTCGAGCGTATCGCGACGAACGAGTTCGAGCGTGCCGTTCTGCAGGTCGCGTGCTCCGAGGGCGATGCGTACGGGGATGCCCTTCAGCTCGTATTCGCTGAACTTGAAGCCCGGGCGCTTGTTGTCGGCGTTGTCGTACTTCACGCTGATGCCCTTTGCACGAAGGCCGTCGATCCAGGGCTGGACGTGGGCGTTGATGGTTTCGAGCTCCTCCAGCTTCTTGTAGATGGGCACGATGACCACCTGGATGGGCGCAAGCTTAGGAGGCAGGACGAGGCCGTTGTCGTCGGAGTGCGTCATGATGAGCGCACCCATCAGACGGGTGGAGACGCCCCACGAGGTTGCCCAGACGTATTCCTGCTTGTTCTCGGTGTTGGTGAAGGTGACGTCGAATGCCTTGGCGAAGTTCTGGCCGAGGAAGTGGCTGGTACCCGACTGGAGGGCCTTGCCGTCCTGCATCATGGCTTCGATGGTGAAGGTGTCGATGGCACCGGCGAAGCGCTCGTTGGGCGACTTTGGGCCCTTGATGACGGGCACGGCCATGTACTTCTCGGCGAAGTCGGCATAGACGTTGATCATCTGCATGGCGCGCTGCTCGGCCTCCTCGCGGGTGGCATGGGCGGTGTGGCCCTCCTGCCAGAGGAACTCGGAGGTGCGGAGGAACATGCGGGTACGCATCTCCCAGCGCATGACGTTGCACCACTGGTTGCAGAGGATGGGCAGGTCGCGATGCGAGGTGATCCAGTTCTTATAGGTTGCCCAGATGATGGTTTCGGAGGTGGGGCGCACGATGAGCTCTTCCTCAAGCTTGGCTTCGGGATCGACCACGACACCGGCGCCGTTGGGGTCGTTCTTGAGACGATAGTGGGTAACCACGGCACATTCCTTGGCGAAGCCTTCGACGTGCTCGGCCTCACGGCAGAGGTACGACTTGGGGATAAGGAGTGGGAAATAGGCGTTCTGTACACCAGTGGCCTTGAACATATCGTCCAGGGTGCGCTGCATCTTTTCCCAAATTGCATAGCCGTAGGGCTTGATGACCATACAGCCACGTACTGCTGCCTGCTCAGCGAGGTCGGCATTCACGACCAGGTCGTTGTACCAACGCGAGTAGTCGTCGGCACGCTTGGTCATCTTGTTCAGTTCTTTTGCCATTTTTTTTATTATTATTGTCTAAAATTGATTCTTTTCTTTTTTTATCACGAATTAGAGAATTAGTGAATAAGGTTCGAACGAAACGGGCCCCAGAATAACAATTCTTTAATTCGATCATTCGTGATAAGATCTACTAAAGTTGTCCGCGCTTTGCCCAACGGAGCATCTTGCGGTTGGGGACGAAGTAGATGGTCAGGCGGCGGTTCTTTTCGCGCTGCTGGATATTGGCATTCTCGTTGCGGGGAACCTTGTTGCCCCACCCGTAGCAATGCATCTCGGTGGGGCCGACACCCTGGCGGGCGAACCAGCGATAGACCTGGCGGGCGCGACTGCCCGAGATGCGCTCGAGATAGCGTTCGCTGCCATTGTTGTCGCTATAGGAGGCGATGAGGATGGTGGCCACGGCATCGCTCCCCTTGACGAAGCGCAGGAGGGGACGCAGCACCGCGTCGGCCGAGATGAGCATCGTGCTGTCGTTCTGCGCAAACAGGGCGCGATGCGGGATGGTCACCTTCAGGATGCTCTCGTTCGAGCCGGTGAGCGCAAACTCGTACTGTTTCATGTACTTGAGCCGCTGGGCATGCTGCACCCAGTATTGACGCACGTTCTTCATCGTCAGATAGTCGCCGTTGACCATGGCGTAGTCGCCGTAGCGCTCCTGCTCCACGCTGCTCAAACGCTCATAGTTCTGCGCCTTCGCGGGAAAGCACAGAACAACGGCCAACAGGGCAAACAATAGGCGAGATAACTGTGTAGGCTTCATGTCAGGCAAGACTCTCTTCGTAATCAAGTTCTGCCTCGACAATCCAGCGTATCGACTCGGGGCGGGTGTCGAAGTGGCAATCCTTATCCTTCTTGCACTCTTTCGAAACAAAATTGACAATCTCGTCAACGTCGATCTCGACCTCCTCGTCGGAGTCAAGCCAGCCATTGCGCTGATAGAAATCGACCATCGTGTCGGTGATGAGCACGATGTCGTCGTCGGTATATTTGCCCTGGAGTTCCTGGGGGATGTGCAACTGGATGAAGCGAACGGCAGCTTCGTCGTCGTATATGGAGTTTTCTAAATTTTCTGACATAGTTTTACTTTTAGGGATATTAAGGGATTGTTAGGGATATCTGGGGATATGAAGGGACGTTACTTCCTTTTGAAGAAATTGGGTCCCGCAGACAATTGTTAATTGTTATTTGTTAATTGTTAATTGAACAATTGTTAATTGTTATTTGTTAATTGCTCAAGGTTCCTCCATCGGCTCCTGGCCATCGTCGGGGTCGGGCGCCTGGGATTTGCGCTTGAAAAAGGGGTTGAGCAGGTTTTCGGCCCTTTCGAGCACGGGGCGGTTGAAGTCGCTGAACTGGCGCACACCCTTCTTCAGATTGCCCTGGATCATGTAGTGGATATCCTCGAAGGCATAGCGAACAGGCTCCAGGACACTCGAAGTGGGATGTTCGGGACAAATGACCGTGAGCTGCCCGGGGTGCATCTCGATGTCGAGCACGCCATCCATCTGCATCGGTTCGCCATCGACGTGCACGGCATTCGGATGGGGCATGATGATGCGGAGGTGGCTGGAGCGGAACGACATCACGTTGGGGTTCTGGTCGAGTTCGCGCGTAAACAGCTGGAATGCCATCCTGGGGATGTCCATGAGGGGAGCGCGCTTGACCAGGGTGACATCGAAAAGGCCGTCGGACATGGAGGCGTGGGGCGTGATGTAGGCATTGTTGCCCCATTGCGAGGCGTTGCCGATGGCAATGAGGAAAGCCTTCTCCTTGACGCGGCCATCGTCGGTATAGATGACGTAGGTGGCAGGTTCGTAGTCGGTCACCAGGTCGCCGAAGCAACGGAGGTAGGTCAGAGCGCCGCGCGAACCCGCTTCGGCAAACTTGGCGGAAACCTGGGCATCGAAGCCCACACCCGCCGTGCAGAAGAAGATGTGGCCGTTGACCGACCCGTAATCGACCTTGATGCTGTAGCCTTCGCGAATACATTCGAGCGACTTGGTGAGGTCGAGCGGAAGCTGGAGGTGACGGGCAAGGCCGTTGCCGCTTCCCATCGGGACGATGCCGAACTTGACCGAAGAGCCTACCAGCGAACGGCCCGTCTCGTTGATGGTGCCGTCGCCGCCGATGGCTACGACCGTATCGAAACCGCGTTCGACTGCCTCCTTGGCCAGTTCACAGGCATGGCCGGCATATTCGGTGAAACGAATCTCGATCGCGAAGCCGTCCTCGGGCTTCATGACCTGATGCACCAGCTTGGGGATTTCGTCCTTCGGACGGACGCCGGCTATGGGATTTATGATGACAAAAATTGTTCTCATTCTTTTGAACGATAATATGCCGGCAAACGGGCGGACAGGGCCCTTGCGTCAGCATAATAGGGATGCAAAGATACGCATTTTTTCGCCAACAAGCCGTATTTTCGGGCAGAAATTATGTCTAATTAACGAAAAATGGCCGAAAAGGGCATCTTTTTACACGCAAAGTGTCATGTGGGAACGCTTGTTCGGGCATGATGACCGGCCATTGGCCGACGTCGCCTAATATTGGCTGATGTTGTAGAGGTTCTTCATCTTCACCTCTTCGGCGGGCGTGCTGAGCAGGGTGATGAGCTGCTGGGGCGTCAGCGTGAGGGAAGGCTGGAAGGATTCGCTGTGCATATAGTTGAGCACGCTGCCCAGGAAGGCGCGGCCCTCGGGGTACTTGCAGGCTTCGTCGAGGTTGCTCATGACGATGAGCAGGCTGCCGTTGCCCACCTTGCATTCGAGGACAAGGCCGAGCTTGTGGTTGCGCTCGAAATTATCGACCACCTGCACCAGGGGAAGGAACTCCTTGGGCCAGGCGTCGAGGATGAGCGGATGGCTGTTGTGGAGCACGGGGAACCATTGCCAGCTGGTGAACCCATCGGTGGGGAATCCGGCGAACAACGGCTGTTCGGGATTGGTCAGGATGCCCAGGGTGCCCGGCGAGGGGGTGCGGTTGTTGTTGGCACAGATGGTCTTGAACATGCGGTAGTTCCAATAGTCGGTCATGAAGAGCGAACCCACCGTGCAGAGCGAAGCGGGCGGCGTCAGCAGCACCTTGGCGCCAAGCTGGAGCTGTGCCAGTACTTCGGACGTGAGGCTGTCGCAACGCACGATGTCCTTCGACAACTTGCCGATCCACTTGTCGTTATGGCACGACGGATAGACCCAGAGGGGATAGCTGTTGGATGCCTCCACGCCCTCGATTTCGAGGCGCAGGTCCATGCGGGTGGCCTTCTTGATGGACGAAAGGTTGACCTGCAGGGTTCCGGCCGTGAAGAGCCCGATGATGTCTGAATTGATTACGATCACGCCGTCGGCCAGCTTCCTTTCGTCGGCCACCAGGCTCCACTTCAGCCGCTTGCCCTTGAGCGACGTCTCGCCATAGTTGGCAATCTCGACCTGGCCGTAGAGACCCGCGCCGGACGTGTAGCAATAGCTGTCGGTGATGAACATCGGCACGACGGGCGAACACCACTGGCGCCACTCCTCGCGGGTGCAGACGCCCTTGTTGTCCATGAAGGCGTCGAGGATGCCGACGTAGGCGCTGCCCTGGCCGGGATAATCCTGCAGGTCGAGCAGCTGGTAGCCGGCCATGTCGGGCGTGCGAAGGTCGAGCTCGATATCGGCCTTGTAGAGCTGGGCACTCCATCGTCCGGTAGCCTCGTGGTAGGCCTTGGCAAATTCTCCCAGACCGGCATCCTGGAGGCGCTGGCGGAACACTTCGAGGTTGTAGGGATAGAGCACGCCCGTGTACTTCTCGATTTCGTCGAAGTCGGGATAGATCTGGAATTGTCCCGTCTCGTGGCTGATGACCGGCACGTCGCACAGGAGGCAGCCCTCTTCGAGCGTACGGGTCGAACCGGGACGGAAGTGGTTGAGCACGCCGCCGTCGGCCACGTCGGCAAACGAGAAGGAGCCACGCGTGTGGGTATTGTAGTTGCCCCACCCCTCACCTCCGACGCGGCAGGTGGTGAAATAGTCCATGCCAGGCTTCACGCCCTGATAGCCGAGATAGTAGTTCGAACCGAAGGTATAGAGCTTGTCGGGACAAAGCGCGCGGAAATCATCGACAAAGCGCTTCATCGCGTCGATGCTGCCCCACAGCTCGTTGCCCAGGGCCATGAAGACGAACGAGGGATGGTGTCCGTACTCCTTGAGGATGTTGATGCCTTCCTTGTGGAGGAATGTCATCAGCAGGGTGTCCTTCTCGTTGAAGTCGCCCCAGAAGGGCAGCTCGGGCTGCATATAGATGCCCAGGCTGTCGGCGGCGGTGAAGGCGGCTTCGGGCGGGCACCAGGAATGGAAACGGATGTGGTTGATGCCATAGTCCTTGCAGATGCCCAGGTACCACAGCCATTCGTCCACGGTCATGGCGACATGGGCCTTGAGCGGCCAGACGCAGGCATCGTGCTTGCCGCGCAGGAAGATGCGATGGCCATTGGCGTAGAAGTGGCGCCCCTCGATATGGAAATCGTTGAACGCGGGGTTCACCACGGCAGGGCGCTTGCGAGCAGGTTCGTCGCCAGCCAGGAGCTGGATCTTGCCGATGATGCCGTTCCAGTTGGTCTGGGTATCCTCGGTATAGGCGTGGCTGTTGCCGTAGATCTGCTCGGGCACTCCGTTTGAGTTATCGACCATGACGACGAGCTCGTGGCGCCCCTTGGCAAGCCCGCTCAAGGCGAAGCGCTGGGGCGTGGAGATGTTGTTCGAAGTCCCGACATACCGTCCATCGACATAGACGCGGGTCAGCTTGGTGCGTTCGAGCAGGAGCGTCCACGCGGGAACTTCCTCGGGGATGTCGAATGTGGTTCGATACCAGGCCTGCCCCTTGTAGCTGAAGCGGCGCGAAAGGCGCGTGGTTTCGGTCTTGTCGGCACAAGGTTCGCCCAAACCGTTGGTATCGGTGGTGCCGGGCAAGGTCACGTTGTGGCTGTACTGTGCACTATCGAAAGCGAATTGCCATTGTCCGGCAAGGTCGATGACCTCCAGACAATGGCTGTTATGGGTGGCTTGCGAGTGGGCGGGTAGCGTACTGAAACAAGTGGCGGCTACGATGCCCAAACCCAGAGAAACGGTTCTACGAATGTTCATGGCCAGATAAGATAAGTTTAGTTGTTTTGGTTTTCTATTTCGCTTTTCTCGGAAGAAACACTTTTCTCGGAAGAAACACTCCGTTTTTCGAGGAAGCTTGTTCTGCGATTTACGAAGTGTATCTCCCGATGAGCATTGAGATTTCGAATGCCTATTGAACCAGGCACTCGTCCATCTCCTTCTTGATGAGGGCCTTGTCGAGGTTCTGCCCGATGAAGACAATCTTCTGCATACGGTCGCCATAGACCTCATCCCAGTCGCGGCGCAGGTTTGCATCGCGCTCCATCATCCTTTCGAGCTCACGCTTGGGCATGGTGGCAAACCAGTTGCCGGCGTTGCGGACGGTGGTTTGGCGTCCTGCCTGTTCGAAGACGTAGCAGACGTCCTGTTCGTCGGAGAAGTAGCAGATACCCTTGGCGCGGATGATGTTCTTTGGCCAGCGACGGGCAACGAAGTCGTCGAAAAGGCCCAGGATCATGGGCTGGCGGGCATAATAGACGTACGTGCCGATTCCATACTCCTCGGCTTCGCCTTCCCCATCGTGGTGGTGGTGATGATGATGGTGATGGTGGTGATGTTCGTGCTCGTCGTCGTCATCGTCATCATCATCGTGGTGATGGTGGTGATGTTCGTGCTCGTCGTCATCATCGTCATCATCATCGTGGTGATGGTGGTGATGTTCGTCCACCTCGGCATCTTCATCGAGGTCTCCCTCGACCTTCTGAATCCAGGTTGCCGATGTGGCTACGTCGTCGAAATCGAACAGTCGGGTATTGATGAGCTCGTCGAGGGGCACATCGCAATAGTCGCACTCGCGAATCCGGGCCTTTGGCTGAAGGGCACGGATGATGTCCTTGAGCCGCCCGAGATCCTCCCGATCGACATCGGATGCCTTGTTGAGCAGGATCATATTGCAGAATTCGACCTGCTGGATGATCAGGTTCTCGATATCATCCTCGTCGAGGTTCTGACGGGTGAGCGATTCGCCACTCTGGAACTCGTCACGCATGCGGAGGGCATCGACCACCGTGATGATGCAATCGAGCACGGGGATGCCTCCCTTGAGCGCCTCTTCGGTCACTACGCTGGGGATGGAGCAGATCGTCTGGGCAATAGGTCCGGGCTCACAGACTCCCGAAGCTTCGATGACGATATAGTCGAAACGCCCCTGATTCACGAGGTCGGTCAGCTGCTGGATAAGGTCCATCTTCAGCGTACAGCAGATACATCCGTTCTGCAAAGCCACAAGCGAATCGTCGCCTTGGCCCACAACGCCACCCTTTTGAATCAGATCGGCATCGATATTCACCTCGCCGATGTCGTTGACGATAACCGCAAAACGAATGCCCTTCTCGTTGGTCAGGATGCGATTGAGGAGGGTTGTCTTGCCACTGCCCAGATAACCGGTGAGCAGAAGGACCGGAACTTGCTTGAATTTCATAACGGTTTACAATTGACGAAGGATAGCCTGTATCTTTTCGAACGTAGTGATGCGAGTAGGCACAAGAGGCAGGCGAAGAACGTTCTCGCAATAGCCCATGGCGCTGAGCATGGCCTTCACGCCAGCGGGGTTGCCATCGACGAAAAGCAGCGAGAAGAGCTCCTTGAAGCGATGATGGATGGTCAGCGCATTCTGGTAATCGCCGTTCAGCGCCAGGCGCACCATGCGGGCAAATTCGCCGGGCAGCGCATTGCCGATGACCGAAACCACACCCTCGGCTCCCAATGTGATGAGCGGGAAGGTGATGCCATCGTCGCCGCTGAGGACGGTGAAGTCACGGGGCTTGTTCTTGATGATATCGTCGATCTGGTCGAAAATGCCAGATGCTTCCTTGATAGCTATGATGTTTGGATTGTCGTTGGCCAGACGCAACGTAGTTTCGGCCTTCATGTTCACTCCGACGCGCCCAGGGACGTTGTAGAGGATGACCGGAATGGGCGAAGCCTTGGCGATGGTCGAGAAATGCTGGTAGAGACCTTCCTGCGACGGCTTGTTGTAATAGGGCACGACGCTGAGCACGGCATCGACGCCTCGCCAATCGGTGTACTTGAGCTCGTTGACCACGGCCATCGTGTTGTTGCCGCCACATCCGATGACAATGGGGACACGTCCGCGTACCTGATCGGTTACCACCTGACGCACCTTGGCTCGTTCTTCGGGAGTGAGAGTCGGCGTTTCGGCTGTGGTGCAAAGGACACACAAAAAGTCAGCACCGCTGCTCACCTGATATTCAACCAAACGCTGCAATGCTTCATAGTCAACCGACATGTCGGCCTTGAAAGGAGTGACAAGGGCTATGCCCATGCCTTTGATTTTTCCCATATATAAATAATAAATTGCGATTTTCGGGCGCAAATATACAAAATATATTGTTTTATTCGCCTAAAAACCGCAATTTTTTGTTCAAACTTTGAGCGCTCCGACTATTTCGGACACGTTTTGACAGCCATGCCGGTCAAGATACTCATCTATCCCATCGATGATCTTCATGGTCACGGCCGGGTCGATGAAGTTCGCCGTACCGACCTCGATGGCCCTTGCTCCGCACAACAGGAACTCGATGGCGTCGGTGGCGTTCATGATTCCTCCAAGCCCCACAATCGGGATCTGTACGGCATGATAGACCTGCCAGACGCAACGCAGGGCGATGGGTTTGACAGCGGCTCCCGAGAGGCCTCCGGTCACCGTGCTCAGCACCGGGCGCTGGCGTTCGGCATCCACCGCCATGGCAAGGACCGTGTTGATCAGGCTCACCGAATCGGCTCCCGCGCCCTCGACGGCCTTGGCAATTTCGGCGATGCTCGTCACGTTGGGCGTCAGCTTCACAATGAGCGGCTTCTTGTAAACGTCACGTACCGCGCTGACCACTTCGGCGGCCATCTCGGGTTTGGTGCCGAATCCCATTCCTCCCGCCTTCACGTTCGGGCACGAGATGTTCAGCTCGATGGCGGGTATCGTCTCCACCTCGTTCAGCATTCGAGCTCCCTCGACATAATCCTCGATGCAGCTTCCGCTGAGATTGACTATCACATTCGTCTTCAGCGAGGCAAGCTGGGGGTGGATATGCTCGATGTAGTACGCGACGCCCTTGTTCTGCAGCCCCACCGCGTTGATCATGCCCGAAGGCGTCTCGGCCAGGCGCGGGTAGGGATTGCCCTGTCGCGGATGGAGCGTGGTGCCCTTCACGATGAAGCCACCCAGGCGTTCCAGGTCGATGAAGTCGCTGAATTCCGTTCCGTAGCCGAATGTGCCCGATGCCGTCAGGACGGGATTCTTCAATTCAAGTCCTGCTATATTTGTTTGTAGATTTGCCATAGTTTTCGTTTGTTTACCATTTGAGGTCCTTGATGTCGAACACTGGGCCATCCGTGCAGACGCACTTGTGACCATCCTGGGTATCTTCCACGCAGCAAAGGCACACGCCAAGGCCGCATGCCATCTTGTTTTCGAGCGATACCTCGCAGAAGTGGGGCTGCTCGTTCTGCTTCCAACCCGAAACCACGCGTGCCACGGCCTTCATCATCGGAAGAGGGCCACAAACACGAATGGCATCAAACGCCCCTTCGCGGAGTATCGAATGCTGGGTAACAAATCCCTTCTGGCAATCGAGCCCTTCGATAACGGAACCATCCTCGGAAGTTATATACACTTTACCTACCTTGCAGAACTGTGCAACATGAGCTATTTCTGCGCAACTTCTACCACCCAGAAGGAAGCTTACCTGGGCTCCATTCTGCAACAACTGGTAGCCGGTTTCGAGAAGGGGAGCCACGCCAACACCACCGCCGATCAGCAGGAAATGCCTACCTGCGGCATCCTCCATACCGAAGCCATTGCCCAACGGATAGAGAATATTTAATAGTTCGCGCGCGCGAAGCTCACCCAGCTTCCGGGTGCCGTTTCCTGCACGCTGTACAAGCAGCCACATTTCGTTTGTCTCACGATCAATCCGATGAATGGAGATAGGACGACGGAGAAAAACCTTGGGTTCGTTATCAACCCGCAATTCCGCAAATTGACCAGCTCGACAATCGGCAATTCGGGAACCATCGGCCGGTGTAAGTCGCAAAAGAAACAGTCGATCGGTCAACTGTTCATTGGCAACAACTCTAAAGTCTGTAATATACTTTTTCATCATAGAAAATATTGCGTCAGAATCAACGATTACCTTTTAAACGTATATCTCATCCATTTATTGTGCGAACGACGATTCTGGCGAAAATTTCGCGTTTTGTATGGTCTGAAATGGACACGAAATTTGATTGATGATTTTTATCACCAACCCATATTCCAGCCCGCTTCTCCCCCATCCGGAAAGGCTTTGAATAGTTCAAATAATAAAATTATTGACAATGATGTTTTATAGCTTGATTTACAATACTTTATAATATGCTAAAATAAACAAATTCCGCACTTTTGTATAATTTTGCATAAGTCCAGTTGAAATATCTGTTCAATCCGTACGGACGAAAAGCATTATTTCATTCATTTATAAGGATTTACAAAATCAAACCAATATGTATATTTTGCTCATTTCATAATGCATAAACAAATCATCTTTTCATGGTATAAATCTTCATTTTTTATCACTTTTGCATACTTTTTGTATTTTTGAGGGGGTCTCGGATCAAGGGCGAAACGGCCTTTCAAGGCGGTTAAAATTTTTTTGAAAATTTATGGAAAAAAATTTGGAAATGTCGATATTTATTTCTAATTTTGCAGCCGATAATAAAACACTCACCTTATGACAAAGAACGAATTTACCAAGGTATTTCTCCCGCATATTGTTGCCGAGTACATTAAAGGAACTCTTCCGTTCCACGCGCTGGTTGATCTTGATACCTGGAAGAAGGTATTCCGCGATGATGAGCTGACTCAGAAGAATCAGATTCAATGGCACGAGGTCGTTCTGACCTGCAACCCACTCGTCGATGGCACGCTGCTTCTCACCTTCGTACTTCCTCGACCCAGGAACTACGGAGAGATCGAGTATGCCGCCATCCGCCTGAATCCCGCGGAGCACGCCGTCAGACGTGCCGTCTATTACGTCCTGTCCAAACCTCCAAGAGTAGATGACCCTTGGGACATCCTGTATCTACCCCTATCGCAAGAGTCGGAATCTTTCGAACTCAAGTTCAAGAAGAAGCTCCGCGGCTCTGATAATCTGTGCAACTTTGTTCACGATGTGCAACAAATCGACTTTAATGACGACAGCTACAACTGGTCATTTATCGACGGGGTAAAGAAATATTTCATCAATATGCTGAAACCTCAGGATAATGACAATTGATAGTTGCAAATGATAAGATAGGATGTAAATGCACTTTTTTCTCTCAATTTAGATTTTTTTCCTTCTATATATTTTGATGTACGCGCGCGAATGATTATCTTTGCGCCACTTTTTCGGGTATTCACATCAATAAGCACGTTTCTTCATGACTTTCGACCTAAAGTCCGACTTCAAGCCCATGGGCGACCAGCCAGAAGCCATCCGACAATTGTCAGAGGGCGTCCTGTCGGGCATTCCTGCTCAGACCTTGTTAGGCGTCACGGGTTCCGGAAAGACATTCACCATGGCGAACATCATCCAGCAAACCGAACGCCCTACTCTCATCCTCAGCCACAACAAGACCCTGGCCGCTCAGCTCTATAGCGAGATGCGCGCCTTCTTTCCCAACAACCAGGTGGAATACTTCGTCAGCTACTACGACTACTACCAGCCCGAAGCTTATCTGCCGGCCAGCGACACCTACATCGAGAAGGATCTGGACATCAATATGGAACTCGACCAGCTGAGACTTTCGGCTACCAATGCCCTGCTCTCCGGTCGAAGGGATGTCATTGTGGTGTCATCGGTCAGCTGCCTGTACGGCATCGGCAACCCCGAGGATTTCCATTCGAACATGATTACGGTGGAAGTCGGGCAGCAGATCGGACGCGACCAGCTCCTGAGAGCTCTCCTGAATGCCCAGTACACCCGTAATGACGTGGCCCTGCAACGTGGCAATTTCCAATGCAAAGGTGAGACTGTCAGCGTTTTCCTGGCCGCTACCGATGTCATTGTACGAATCCACTTCTGTTTCGACGAGATTGAAGAAATCGAAACCCTGGACGTCACGACGGGCCATGTGCTGCAAAGGATGGACCGCTACGTCATCTGCCCTGCCAACATCTTTACGACCACAAAAGAGCGCGTCGATCGTGCTGTGGACGAAATCGCCCTCGACCTGGGCAAACAAATCGAGTATTTCGAAAGCATCGGAGAACCCGAAAAGGCCGCCCGTATCAAGGAGCGCGTAACCTACGACCTGGAGATGATCAAGGAGGTGGGTTATTGTTCCGGCGTGGAGAACTATTCCCGTTATTTCGACGGACGACCCGCCGGCAGCCGCCCCTTCTGTCTGCTCGACTATTTCCCAAAGGATTTTCTGCTCATCGTGGACGAAAGCCATGTCACCATCCCTCAGATACATGCCATGAGCGGCGGCGACTTCAAACGAAAGTCCACACTCGTGGAATACGGGTTCCGTCTGCCTTCGGCCATCGACAACCGACCGTTGAAATTCGAGGAATTCGAGGCCCTCACCCCTACCACAATTTACGTGAGCGCCACGCCCGCCGACTACGAGCTGGCGCGTAGCGAAGGCGTTGTGGCCGAACAGCTTATCCGTCCGACAGGTCTCCTCGACCCGACCATCGAGGTGCGTCCTTCCGAAAACCAGATTGACGACCTCATGGAGGAAATACAAAAGAACATCGAGGCCGGCGAGCGTACGCTGGTAACCACCTTGACCAAACAGATGGCCGAGGAACTCGACGAATACCTTCGTGAACACGGCATCCATTGTGCCTATATCCATTCGGACGTGGACACCCTGGATCGCGTCCGCATCATGGACGAACTCCGCGAAGGGACCTACGACGTACTGGTGGGCGTCAACCTGCTGAGAGAAGGTCTCGACCTGCCCGAGGTTTCGCTTGTGGCCATTCTCGATGCCGACAAGGAAGGCTTCCTTCGCAACGAGAGGAGTCTGACGCAGACGGTCGGACGAGCCGCACGAAACGTCCATGGACGCGCCATCATGTATGCCGACACGATTACCGGTTCCATGCGGAGGTGCATTGAAGAGACGGAACGCCGCAGGATGAAGCAGATGCGCTACAACGAAGAGAACGGCATCACGCCAAAGCAGATTGTCAAGCAGCGCAAGAGCCTTCTCGACAACGAACAGCTCACCGACACCAGAACCGCCTTCCAGGCCCAGAAGCAGCAGGCCAAGCTTCCACAGCTGGACGAAAGCCTCTACAACCTGCAGGTTGCCGACGACAACTCGCCTCACGCCCCAAGACGTTTGCAGCCCATCACGGCAGAATTTCTGCAAGCCGAAATCGAAAAGACCAAGCAGAAGATGCTCGCGGCCGCCAAGGCCCTCGACTTCATGGAGGCTGCAAACCTGCGCGACTATATGCTCATGCTCTCCGAAAAGCTGGAGCATCTGAAGCATTCTCCCTCTTAATCTCCCCTATTAAATTTTCTATCCTTCAAAACCCTTCAAAGAATGAAAAGTGATATCGAAATCGCTCACGATTGCAAGTTGGAACGCATCGAAAAGATTGCCGAGAAGTGCGGAATCGCCGTCGAGGACATCTACCCGTATGGACACTATATCGCCAAAGTGCCACTGAAATATATCGACGAAGCGAAAGTCCGTCAGTCGAATCTCATCCTCGTAACCTCCATCTCGGCTACCAAGGCAGGAATCGGCAAGACCACAAGCTCCATCAGCCTTTCCCTTGGACTAAACCGCATCGGCAAGAAAGCCATCGTTGTGCTTCGCGAGCCCTCCCTCGGTCCCTGCTTCGGCTTCAAGGGAGGTGCTGCCGGTGGTGGTTACGCGCAGGTTTTGCCCATGGAGAAGATCAACCTCCACTTCACGGGCGATTTCCATGCCGTCACCTCGGCCCACAACACCATTACGGCCCTGCTCGACAACTATTTCTACCAGCGCCGCAAAGAGATACCACCGCTCAAGCAGGTTCTCTGGAAACGCGTGCTCGACGTGAACGACCGCGGTCTCCGCAAGATTATCCAGGGCCTTGGAGGACAACCCAACGGTGTACCGGCTGAAACGGGCTTCGACATCACACCCGCCAGCGAAATCATGGCTATTCTTTGTCTGGCCACCAGCCGCGAAGACTTGCGTCGCAGGGTCGAGAACATCCTGCTCGGCTATCGCTACGACGATACACCCTTCACGGTCAAGGACCTGGGATGTGCGGGCGCCATCTGCGTTCTGCTCGACGATGCCCTGCTTCCCAACCTCGTGCAAACCACCGAGAACACCCCTGCCATTGTTCACGGAGGCCCATTCGGTAACATCGCACACGGCTGCAACACGATTCTGGGCACCGAACTTGGCATGTCGCTGGCCGACTATTGCATCACCGAGGCGGGTTTTGGTGCTGATCTGGGTGCCGAAAAGTTCCTCAACATCAAATGCCGCAAGGCAGGACTCTGCCCCAAGCTCACCATCATCGTCGCCACGTGCAATGGCCTGAAGATGCACGGCGGCATACCCATCGACCAGATCAAGGAGCCTAATCTCGAAGGTCTTAAACGAGGCTTTGCGAATCTGGATCGTCACGTGGCCAACATGCAAGGATTCGGCCAGACGGTTATTGTAGCGTTCAACCGTTTTGACAACGACACCGACGAGGAGATTCGCTGCCTTATTGACCATTGCGAAGACGAACTTGGCGTGGATTGTGTCATCAACGACGGCTTCGCCCATGGTGGTGAAGGCGCTGCAGAGCTGGCAAAAAAAGTCGTCGAGACCATCGAGAAGAATCCATCCAAACCACTCGTGAACTTCACCTATCAGGACTACGACACACCCAAGACCAAAATCAAGGCTGTGGCCAAGAAAATCTATGGCGCAGGTAGCATTACCTTCAGCGAAAAGGCCAAGAAGATGCTCACCCTGGTCCACGATCAGGGACTCGACCATCTGCCCGTCTGCATCGCCAAGACACAGTTCTCGTTCACACCCGACCCCAAGGCCGTGGGAGCTCCCACCGGCTTCAACTTCGTAATCAGCGACATCGTCATCAACCAGGGGGCCGAGTTCATCGTTGCCATTGCCGGCGAGATGATGCGTATGCCCGGCCTTCCGAAGGTGCCTTCCGCCGAACGCATCGACATCGACTCGGAAGGCAATATTTCAGGCTTGTCATAAATCGACAAATCCTCGCCGAACACAAAAAGAGAGGCTGCATGTTTAATCACGCAGCCTCTCTTTTTGACTAACAAGTTTTGCTAAGTATGTAACCAAAATTAACGATAATTATATGCTTCTTTTTTAACACGAATTATCATGAATTCACATGAATTATTAGTATGCAAGGTGGATCATATATAGACACACACTAAAAAATTAATGATAATTCGCGATAATTCGTGTTTAAATAAAAATATGTATAGTTAATTCTGACTAAGCTACTTATCTAATTCTTCCTTGTACTCCGCCGTTACTTTCGCTCGAAACGACGTTCAGGCAATCGGATTCGGGTCCTTCACCAGATCAGAAATGAATACCAGCTTGTCCTCCCACCCATCGGCGAAGATATTGGGCGAATGGGTCGTCATGATAATCTGGCAATTCGGATTCAGGTCGAGCATCAGCTGGATGAGCCTGTCCTGCCATTCGATATGCAATGATATTTCGGGCTCGTCCAAAAGAAGCACCGTGGAACGATCCTCCATCAGGAAGAGCGTGAAGAGGAGCAGCAGAATCTGCTTCTCACCCGCCGAAAGCTTCTCCATATCGATGATCTGGCGTCCCTTGCGGAAAATGACACGGTTCTTGTCATCGATATCAATCGTCTTTCCAGTCATCAGGAAAAGCGAATTGATAAGGTCAAAGAACTTGTCTATCCTCTCCTGCTTATGCATGGCAGCTCGCAGGTCCTTCAACATGCTCAAACGATAATCAGAGAAACTGAACACCTCAGGATTGCGCTGATAAAGTACCTGGTCGAGCGTCAAACCAAGCTGCGACAAAGAGGACTTCTTCGAAGCCGGAACGTCAAACGTATTGACATAATAGAAGCACGATTGCGAATCGTATCCGCCGAAGGGCGGTTTATGAACCACCTGCTTTCCATCGCAATACATTTCGCCAACCGAACTCTCGCCCGTTTCCCGTTTGGTTATCTGAGTATTGATATGCACCTTGGCCTTCAGCTGACGGATGGTCTTGTCGTCCTTCATCAGCACGGCACGAATAAGATTCAGCATGGTTGTCTTGCCGAAACCATTCTGTCCCACCACGATATTGATATTAGGATCGAGGTCGTGCCATTCGAGCGTGGTATCACCCCACATGGTGTCGATAACGATATCTTTGATGTAAACCATATAGTATCGAAAGTTAGCGAAAGAAATTGGGAAATGATGGAAGATAGCGGATGTCAGCAGGAACTAAGGAAAGGTAGCAGACCTTAGAACAACTTGTTGGGATAGAGTCCCAGGTCGTGCAGTTCCTTGAACTTGGCGACAACGGCCGGACGGTCGGTAGCGTATGTCACACCAAACCAACGCGATGGAGTATCAAGCACCTTGCAGGTTGCCTTGCCGCTATTGATAAGGATGTCAACCACCAGTGGGATAAAGAACTCGGACTTCAATTCCTGGCCATGCTCCTTGAGGAACGAAACGAAGCACTCCTCGGAATACTGGAAGTAATCAGGCGTCAAGGCCCACATGTTCATGCTGACAGGGGTATTTTCTGCAAGTTCAGTTTTGCCTTCAGGCTCAATGAAGCGAATCTTGCCATCCTCCTCGCGAATGATCTTCGTGCGCTCGGTAACTTTGGTCAGATAACCTTCGGCATTGGTTTCGCAAACACCACGAGCTACGGTGCCACCCTCCGACAAGGTATTGCATACGCGATAACCTACCATGGCATACTTACCCGTCGTTCCCTCCACGCTCTTGAGGTAATCAGCAAGCACCCGGAAACTTTCGCTTCCGTAGTAGTCGTCCGCATTGATAACAGCAAATGGCTCATGAATCACATCCTTGCCCATCAAAACGGCATGATTGGTGCCCCATGGCTTCTCACGTCCTTCGGGAACCTTGAATCCAGCGGGAAGATTATCAAGATCCTGGAAAACCAGTTCAACGGGGATACGGCCTTCGTATTTCGAGACGATCTTCTCACGGAAGTCCTTTTCGAAAACTCGGCGAATAACGAAAACGACCTTGCCGAAGCCCGCCTTGATGGCATCATAAATTGAATAATCCATGATGGTCTCACCGTTAGGTCCAAGACCATCCAGCTGCTTGAGTCCACCATAGCGGCTGCCCATTCCTGCAGCAAGAACAAATAGTGTAGGTTTCATTCTGTCACTTTTTATAAGATAAATAATGTGTCAGCAAACTGACGTGTTTCTAATTGTCGGGCCAATTCTTTCTCTTCGAGAAGAAAACCCTTCTTTAGATACTGCAAAAATACAAAAATATTGTGTATCTTCGCCAAAAAAATGCTTAAAAAATATAAAATCGTTAAAAAATGACGATTTCTTCACATTTTTTGTCCAACATATTAAAAAAATTCTCATCTTTGCAACGGATTATAATTAACAAACTTCTAAAAACATACTGCCTATAGGAAACATCTACTCTTATTATTATTTAATATAGAGACAAGATGAAAAATCTTTCAGATGACAGACTCGTCCAACTGTATGAACAGGGGAAGAATGAGGCTTTCGATGAACTATTGTATCGCTACAAGGAGAAACTGTACACGTATATCTATATGATTGTGCAGAATCGTGAGTTGGCCGAAGACATCTTTCAGGACACGTTTACCCGAGTCATCGTAAACATCAAGCAGGGACGCTACAACGAAAAAGGCCGCTTTCTGGGATTCCTTTTCCGTGTGGCGCATAATTTGATTGTTGACCTCTACCGTCAGGAGCAGTATGCTCAGTTTGTCAATCCCTCTGAAGCCGGTTACGACATCTTCAACAACAAGGATCTGTGTGACCCTTCCTTCGAGGACCAGATGACCGACCTTCAGATCAAGCAGGACGTGCGCCGTCTGATCAACTACCTGCCCAACAGCCAGCGGGAGATCATCGTGATGCGCTACTACAAGGGTATGTCATTCAAGGAAATTGCCGACGTCAAGCAAATCAGCATCAACACGGCTCTCGGCCGCGTTCGCTACGCAATCCTGAATATGCGAAAGATAGCTGAGCAGCACAACATCATCCTGGCGGGATGATCCCTCGATTTCCATCTAATCCTAAAATCCCATGAACCTTGACCCAAGGCCACATTATTCAA
>JAEEUA010000254.1 GCA_016286775.1 Bacteroidales bacterium | reverse complement strand
AACCCAGACGAGCCGCTTTTGCCTTATCTTTTGGGTCAACATCTGTTCCTTTTGGCACACCAAAAACCATATCTGATGAGAAACCCGTTACACCCAACCAAAGTTTGTTTTCCATAATGAATGGGAAAATTTCCTTGTATGTAATAGAGTTCTGATTGCCAATAATGAGCAATCCTTTTTCCGCTTCCATTATCCAATCCACAAATTCCCTGAACAAACTAAACGGTGGATTGGTCACAATGATATCCGCCTCATCACGCAGTTGGCAGACCTCTTTGCTGCGGAAGTCGCCATCGCCTTCGAGATAATGCCATTCAAGGTCATCAATATCGATGCGGCCGTTTTGGTTGGTGTCGCGGGTCAGCTCGAAAATCTTGCCTTTGACGCGGGTCTTGTCGGCATCAAACCAAGGCGATTCCGTCTCGAAAAGCGTGGGCTGGTAGTCCTTGTATTTCTTGCTCTCCACGGCATAGGAGGTGCTGACGAGCCGTTTCAGGCCAAGCCGCTCGAAATTCTGCGCAAAGAAACGGGTGAAATTGCTCCATTCGGGGTCGTCGCAAGGCAGCAACACCGTCTTGTCGCGAAAGGTGTCAGGGTTGTATTCCAGATAGGCATTCACCTCCTTCTGGATATCGGCATACTGCGTGTAGAACTCGTCATTCTTCGCCGCCTTTGCCGCACCGAGGTTCGTATTGTTAGCCATACGCTATGCATTTATGGCGTATTGCTTATCTTCGGACCGATGGGTATTTACAAAAACAGAGCATGGACGTTCATCATCCACACTCTGAGGTCGTAGGATACCCATCGTACCAGATAAGTCCCGCCCATGCTAAACGCATAGGCGTCTGCGACTTATTCTTCGGTACAAATTTGAAATTTCCTACGTTTCAGAGTGTTCCGAATAAAAGCAAACGCTTGTTAAACGAGCCCGGATTTGGCTTCGCCGAATGCAAAGCATTTCTCCCCGAACTCGGTGCAAAGATACAAAAAAGGATATAAAACGAAATTGCAGCGGTTATTTTCTTATTTTTGTCACGAAGAAACAATTGAATGCCGTCATGTCTCCCTACGACCCCAACATCCACCACCGCCGTTCCGTTCGCCTACGGGGTTACGATTATGCCTCGGCGGGATGGTATTTCGTCACGATATGCACGCAAAACCACGAATGTTTGTTTGGTAACATCGAAAACAACGCTATGGTTTTGAACGACGCCGGACGCATGGTCGAACGATGGTATCACGAAACGCAAAACAGATTTCCCGACATCGTTTGTCACGAAATGGTGGTCATGCCCAACCATTTCCATTGCATTTGGGAAAACGTTGGGTTGAATGGTGCCGTAGGGGCGAACCTATGTGTTCGCCCTGCAACCATCAACAACGATGTTTCCCATCCATGTGTTCGCCATGATGCCAATGACGTTAACACGGTAACCGATATTATTAACAATGATTATTGTGGGAATGAGGGCGCACACGCAGGTGCGCCCCTACGGGAGGTGAACGATTCGGATTTGATCGAAAACGTGTCGGGCTCACCGTTATCGGCGGTAGTGGGATGGTTCAAAACCATGTCGACCAACGAATACATCCGAGGGGTGAAACAATTGGGATGGCCTCCATTCGACCGCAAATTGTGGCAACGCAATTATTATGAACACATCATCCGCGATGACCAATCCCTGTGCGAGATAGCATATTACATCACCAACAACCCCGCACGATGGTCCGATGACAAATTCTACCCCAACAAATCTTATCCCCTTATCAAATAAAACCTTATCTTTGCGCCAAAATGTGACCAACCGACAATGTCCATCGACAAACCGACCATAGAACAACATCGCACCACCCCTATACTATTGACAACCTTGGGGATCCTATCCGTCGGCATCGTGCTGTTCGTCCTGAACCTGCGCTATGGCTCGGTGTCAATCCCGTGGAATGAATTCTGGGACGCGCTATTCCAAGGCGACACGTCGACCTACCGCGCCATCATCCTCGACTACCGCCTGCCACAAGCCATCACGGCGCTGCTGGCGGGCATAGGGCTTTCCGTTTCAGGACTTCTGATGCAGACCCTCTTCCGCAACCCCCTCGCCGACCCTTCCCTGCTGGGCATCAGCAGCGGCGCGAGCCTCGGCGTGGCCTTCGTGGTCCTGCTGGGCACGGCCACGGGCCTGTCGGTCAGCACGCTGTCGTTGTGGTCGACCTTCGGCGTGGCCATAGCGGCTTTCGTGGGAGCGTTTCTAGTGCTGCTGCTCGTCCTTGCCCTGAGTTCGAGGCTGAGGAGCATGGTCAGCCTCGTTTTGGTGGGTATCATGATCGCCTACATCGCAGGCTCGGTCACCGATATCCTGAAGTTCTTCAGCCAAAAGGAAGGACTGCACTCCTTCGTCATCTGGGGCATGGGTAGCTTCTCCAACGTGAGCAAGGCCCAGCTGCCCTTCTTCGCCATCGCGGTGGCAGTTGGGAGCATCGGCTCGTTCCTATTATTCAAAACCTTGAACCTCTTGCTGTTGGGCGAGCGTTATGCCGAAAACCTCGGTGTGAACATCAAGCGGAGCAGCATGCTCATCATCTTTGCTTCGGGCTTCCTCACCGCCCTCATCACGGCGTTTTGTGGCCCCATCGCCTTCCTGGGCTTGGCCGTACCACACATCGCACGCTTCCTCTTCCGCAGCAGCGACCACAAGCTGCTCATCCCCGCCACGGCCTTCCTCGGCATGGACCTAGCCCTGTTCTGCAACCTCATCGCACGCCTGCCCTCCTTCGAAGGCAACCTGCCTATCAACTCGGTCACGGCACTGATTGGTGCGCCCATCGTGCTTTGGGTGATCTTCCACCGGCAAAAAGTCAGTCATATACAATGATGATATTAAACTACAGATTACACAGATTGTACAGAATGACGCTACATAATTATAAGGACGCAAGCGTCCAAATGGCACAGATTCTCTTCTACTCCTGGCCATCTGTAATCATCGGATGCTTGCATCCCACCAATTTCCGGACTCAAATCGGTTTAATCTGTCAAATCTGTAGTTAAAAACAATTCCTGTCCATGAACGAAGTCCTCCATACAAACCATCTGTCAATCGGCTACAAAGGCCAGGCACTGATGCCCGCCATCGACGTGAGCCTCAACGAAGGCGACATCGTGGCCTTGGCGGGTCCCAACGGCTCAGGCAAGACGACGCTGTTCAAGACGCTGTCGGCCAGCCTCAAGCCAGTCAGCGGCGAGGTCAAGCTGTTCGGCAAGGACTTGCACGACTACTCCCCCACCGAGCGCAGTTCGCTCTTCAGCCTCGTTCTGACCGAGAAGCCCGATGACCTCTTCCTGAAGGTCTTCGACATTGTGGCCGCTGGTCGCTATCCCCATCTCGGCCTCTTGGCCAAACTAAAGGCTGAAGACGAGCAGATCATCTACGACAGCCTTGAAACCGTCGGCATCAGCCATTTGGTCAACCGCAACTTCGTTTCCTTGAGCGACGGCGAGCAACAAAAGGTGATGATTGCCAAGGCTTTGGTGCAAGACACACCCCTTATCTTCATGGACGAACCAGCCGCCTTCCTCGACTATCCGAGCAAGATCGAGTTGGTGAACATCATGCACAAACTCTCCCGCGAGAAGCACAAGACCATCCTCTTCAGCAGCCACGACCTGGATTTGTTGCTTCGCCATGCCGATGTGATGTGGGTAGTGGCACCGCAGCAGCCTTTGCGCCAAGGCACACCGAAAGCGCTTGTCGAACAAGGGATTATCGACGATTATTTCAAGCCAATCGTCGCTAAGGAGGAGTTTTTCTGGATGAAATAGACACACTTTTTCTGCTTTTTTGTAATTTTGCACCTTCAAATATTGCAGCAATTTTTACTAAAATGCAGAATATCAGAAATATAGCGATTATCGCTCACGTTGACCACGGCAAGACGACCCTCGTGGACCGCATCCTTTACCAATCCCAACTCTTCAAGGAATCGGATGAAGCCCCTGGCCAACTCATTCTCGACAACAACGACCTCGAACGCGAACGCGGCATCACCATCCTCTCGAAGAATG
>JAEEUA010000253.1 GCA_016286775.1 Bacteroidales bacterium | reverse complement strand
AAAAACTTATTAATGACACAACTCTGGCCCCCGCCTCGGTCTATTTCAAGCATTATCTTCACGAAGGCCTTGTCAAGGCAGGTCTTGGCGACGACTACCTGTCCTGGCTCGACATCTGGCGCGAGAATATACGAATGGGGCTCACCACTTGGGCTGAGACCAGTGATATCGATGGCACACGCTCGGACTGTCATGCTTGGGGAGCATCGCCCAACATCGAACTATTCCGTACTATCCTTGGAATCGACTCCAAGGCCGCTCATTTCTCCGAAGTTCGTATCGAACCCCATCTTGCAGGCTTGAAAGCGGATAAGAAAGGCATTCGCCACATCGGCGGCACCATGCCTCATCCTCAAGGCGAGATACACGTTGACTACACCATCGGCAAGGATGGCAAACTAAAGGCTACTATTTCCCTACCAAACAAGGTCACAGGCACCTTTGTCTGGAAAGGACAAGAGACGCAGTTGCATGGTGGCGAAAACGTAATCTTATGACATCCGAATAATACTAATACAAATTATAAGAAATGAAAAGATTCTTTATCCTTATGACAGTTCTCGGCACGACTGTTCTTGGGGTTCATGCCCAGCAACTGAAACTAAATGCCGACAATGTGGAGGAAGTACTCCAAGCCATGACCATCGAAGAGAAGGCACAACTGCTCATCGGTGTGGATGGAGGAATGTTCAAAGCGCTCGAGCGCATGCTGGGAGGCGAATCATCCGACCAGCAGGTCAACATGGTTGGCCAAAACCAGACATCGGTGCCCGGTGCTGCCGGTGCAACTCGTGCCATCCCACGTCTGGGCATACCTGCCACGGTGCTGACCGACGGCCCCGCAGGTGTACGCATCAACCCAACCCGTGAAGGCGACACCCAGACCTATTACTGCACAGGATTCCCCGTCGGCACCGTGCTCGCTTCGACCTGGAACACCGAACTTGTGGAACAAGTGGGTGCTGCCATCGGAAATGAGGTGCTGGAATATGGATGCGATGTACTGCTCGCTCCGGGTATGAACATCATGCGCCATCCTCTTTGTGGCCGTAACTTCGAATACTACAGCGAAGACCCTCTGCTGACAGGCAAGATTGCGGCAGCCTACGTGAACGGTGTACAGAGCCAAGGTGTGGGTACAAGTGCCAAGCATTATGCAGCCAACAGCCAGGAGATCAACCGACTGGGTGTGGATGCGCGTGTTTCACAACGTGCTTTGCGTGAAATCTACCTGAAGAACTTCGAGATCGTGGTCAAGGAATCCCAGCCCTGGACCATCATGTCGAGCTACAACCGCTTGAATGGAGAATTCACCCAAGAATCGAAGGGACTACTTACCGACGTTCTGCGCACCGACTGGGGTTTCAAAGGCATCGTGATGACCGACTGGACTCCCATCCGCAACACGGCAGCACAAGTGGCAGCCGGCAACGACCTCATGGAACCAGGTATGGATATGCAGGTCAATGCATTGGTGAGCAGCATCAAGTCGGGCAAAGTAAGCATCGAGGACGTGGATGCCTGCTGCCGTCGCATGCTGGAATATATCGTCAGGACTCCTTCGTTCAAGGGCTATCGGTTCAGCAACAAACCCGATTTGAAAGCGCATGCCGAAATCACCCGTCAGTCGGCTACCGAAGGCATCGTGCTTCTCAAGAATCAGGACAATACCTTGCCAATCAGTAATGATATCAAGATTGCCGTATTCGGTGTGAGCAGTTACGACTTCATGGCTGGCGGCACTGGTTCGGGCGATGTGAACAAGGCCTACACCGTGGATATGATGGAAGGTTTGCGCAACGCAGGATTCACTTGTGAGAAGGAGATTGAAGAACTGTATCGTTCGTATGTGGACTATCAGAGCAAGTATTTGCGTACCCTACGCGACTATCAATGGTACGAAGGGGCTCCCCGTCCCGATGAAATGATCATCAACAAGTCGTATGCCAAGAAATGGGCCGGCAAGACCGATGTTGCCATCCTCACCTTGGGACGTCAAGCCGGCGAAGGAGACGACCGCACCGTCGAGTCGTTCTCGCTGACTGACAATGAGCGACAGACACTCGACAACCTTTGTGAGGCATATCATCTTGCTGGAAAGAAAGTGATTGTGATATTGAATGTTGGTTCGAGCATCGAGACCGCTTCGTGGAAGAGCCAGCCCGACGCCATCCTCTGTGCTTGGCAGACCGGACAGGAAGGCGGTAATTCGGTGGCTGATATCCTGACAGGCAAGGCCAATCCAAGCGGCAAACTCACACAGACGTTCCCCGTCAGCATCTTCGACGTTCCTGCCAGTCGTGACTTCCCCCTCTACGACCGCGACTTCAATCAAGTCGATACCTATATGGGCAAACCCTCGAACAAGAAGGACGTAGGCTATTGCAACTACGAGGACGGCATTTATGTAGGCTATCGTTACTTCGAAACGGCACAAGCCGAAGTCTCCTACCCCTTCGGATTCGGTCTCTCCTACACCACTTTTGCCTATAGCAAGCCTACTGTCCGTGCCACTAAAGACGGATTCGAGGCAAGTATCACCGTAAGCAACACGGGCAATGTGGCCGGCAAGGAAGTTGTTCAACTCTACGTCACTGCACCCAATGGTCAGGTTGCCAAACCAGCCCTCGAGCTGAAGGCATTTGCCAAGACACGCGAACTGAAACCCGGAGAATCGCAAACCATCCAAATGAAGGTCAGCAACTACGATCTTGCCTCGTTCATCGAATCGGAAAGTGCATGGGTAACTGATGCAGGCCGTTATCAGATCAAGTTTGCAGCAGCAGTCAACGATGTTCGTGCCACCTCGGCCTATACCCTTTCGAAACCCTTGAAGGTCACCGTCACCAATGCTTTGGCACCAAAGAATCCGATCAACGAGATGACTGTGAAGTAATTCAATAGACCTTAATAATAACATAAGGCAATTACACAAAATGAAACGGCTTTTTTCAATCTTCTTCTGCTGCATGGCGATGACTGTCGGCCATGCACAGAGTTCGGACAATGGCGACGGCACATTCACTAATCCTGTCCTGTGGACCGATATGCCCGATCCCGATGTGATTCAGGTGGGTGACACCTTCTATTTTGTATCCACTTCGATGCATATGCTGCCAGGCGTCACCATTCTCAAAAGCAAGGACCTGGTGAACTGGGAATTTGGCACCAACGTGGTACCGCAGTTCGACGACGATCCCTACTTCGACATGGAAGGTGGCAACCGCTACGGCAAGGGACAATGGGCCACCGCCCTTCGTCATTGGGGAGGCGAGTTCCACGTGCTTTTCACCAGCAACTCCAATGGTTGCTTCATCTATTCGTCGGCCGATATGAAGGGACCATGGCGCAAGACCACAGTAGCAGGTTTCCCCTATCATCCTCTGTTCGACCGTTATGATTCCCTCAAAGAGGAAGTTGATGCCGATGGCACCAACCACCACATCCTCTATGATCCCGGCTTCCTGGTCGATAACGATGGTCGCGTCTATGTCATCCATGGCAACACCATCAACTACATAACAGAGATTGACCCGGTGACCTGTCAGCCCAAAGGTCCTGCCCGCCTTTTCTACAATGCTCATCGTGCAGGTCTCGAAGGCAACCGCCTTTACCACATCGGTGAATACTATTATGCAATATGCACCTATGGAGGCAGTCATTCGGGCAACGTGACCTGTCTGCGAGCCCGCAGTCTGGAAGGTCCCTGGGAGGAGCGCGAGGTGATGTGTGTGGGTGCAAGGCAACCCGAGTCACACATTCTGCAAGCCTGTATGCTGCAACTGGAGAGTGGAGAGACTTGGGCCATTGCGTTCCTCGATATGGGCGTATTGGGCCGCATCCCACATCTGGTTCCCGTGCATTGGGTGGACGGATGGCCGATGTTCGGCATAGGTCTTGATGGCAATCTGACGCTGCCCAAACCACACGTCACAAAGGATTCAAAACCTATCGCAAAGCCATTAACTCAAACGCTCGCCACCAGCGACGACTTTGCGAAACCAGCTCTCGGTTTGCAGTGGCAGTTCAACCACAATCCCATCAAAGGTTCCTACTCGCTCTCAGCCCGCC
>JAEEUA010000252.1 GCA_016286775.1 Bacteroidales bacterium | reverse complement strand
AGGAGCAAGTTGCAAGCGTACTACACTTGCCTTGCTCCTCTTTTTTACCTTAATCGAATAGACAATGAAAAAAATCTTTACTTCTCTGATTCTTGCAGCCACAGCTTTGACAATGGCTGATGCCCAGGGTTGGCCTGCCAACTACGAGGGCGTGATGCTGCAAGGATTCTATTGGGATTCTTTTTCGGCCACCAAGTGGAGCAAACTCGAATCGCAGGCCGAAGAGATTTCCAACTATTTCTCGCTCCTTTGGGTGCCTCAGTCGGCTTACACTGGAAGCAGCACCTCGATGGGCTATGATCCATTGTATTATTTCGACCAGCACTCTTCGTTCGGTACCGAGGAACAACTGCGTTCCATGATCAACACCTACAAGGAGAAGGGTACGGGCATCATTGCCGATGTGGTGGTCAACCACCGCAAGAATCTCTCCAACTGGGTGGATTTCCCGGCTGAAACCTACCAGGGTGTGACCTATCAGATGCAGAGTACCGACATCGTCCGCAACGATGATGGTGGAAAGACACTGACCTGGGCCAACAACAACGGCTACAGCCTCTCGGCCAACAACGATGAGGGCGAAGGATGGGACGGCATGCGCGACCTCGACCACAAGTCGGAGAATGTGCAGAACTGCGTCAAGGTTTATACCAAATATCTGCTTGAGGACCTTGGCTACACCGGATTCCGCTACGATATGGTGAAGGGCTTCAATCCGTCGCGTGTGGGCGATTATAATGCCAATGCAGGTGTCAAGTTCTCGGTAGGCGAGTATTGGGACGGCAATTCGACGAATGTGAAGAAATGGATCGACGGAACCAAGGTCAATGGTGCCATTCAGTCGGGCGCCTTCGATTTTGCCTTCCGCTACACTTGCCGCGATGCTGTGAACGACAACAACTGGTCAAAACTGAAGAACAACTCCGGCATCAGCGACGAGAACTATCGCCAGTATTCGGTGACCTTCGTCGAGAATCACGATACCGAGTATCGTTCGGCAACTGCCTCACAGGATCCTATCCGTAAGGATACCGTTGCCCTCAATGCCTGGATGCTGGCCATGCCTGGCACACCTTGTGTGTTCCTGAAGCACTGGACCGACTGCAAGGAGGAGATCAAGAACATGATCGAGGTGCGTCGTCTGGTCGGCATCAACAACCAGAGCACCTACGCCGAGTGGATGTCCGGAACGGCTTATGTAGGTCGTACGGTAACAGGCACCAAGGGTACGCTCCGTGTAATGTGCGGCAACTATACCTATAATGTATCGAATACCTATCAGGAAGTCATTTCGGGCAAGAACTACAAGTACTATGTGCTGAAGTCCATCGAGGCTCCTTGGATTGGCAAGGGTTCGGGCGTCTATAGCGTAGGCGAGTATGTCGATGTGCCTTTGCTGGCCATTTCGGAGGATCCCAATGCCAAGTTGGTCTATACAACCGATGGTTCGGAGCCTACCGCCTCTTCTCCAGCCATAGAGAGTGGCTCGGAGCTTTCCTTCGCTGTGACCACCACGCTGAAGGTGGGCCTTTTGAGCAATGGTGTAGTGAAAAATGTACAGAGCCGCACCTATATCTTCAAGGAGGTTGAGGTGATTGATTCTCATCCGGCCACGTTGCACGTCTGCAACCAGTCGGGTTCGCTCAATCCGCTCTATATCTATATCTGGGCAGGTCCCGATAACGAGCAGCTCAATGGCGGTTGGCCCGGTGCTCAGGCAAAGGAAACTGTCGAAGAGGGTGGACTGACCTGGTATGTTCAGACCTTCGCCATCCCCAACACGGGTGACTACGCTGTCAACTTCGTATTCACCAATGCTGCCGGCAATCAGCAGTCGGAGGATGTCACGGGTATGACACAGGATGCCTACTACATCATCAACAGTTCGAAGAATGGATCGAAGTTCACAGTGAGCGACGTCACTTCGCAGTATGCCGGCCTCCGTGGCATCACCGAAGAAGAAGCTGCCGACAACGATGTCATCTACGACCTGCAGGGTTGTCGTGTGACCGAGATGAAGGCTGGCCAGCTCTACATCCGTGGTGGTCAGAAGATCATGTTAAGATAACACTTGTTATTCCCTTTTGTCGATATTCCGTTATTCCGTTATTTCGTTATCACGGAATATCGACACTTAAAAAACAAACCAATGAAAATCCAGAAATTTCTGCCCATCGCTCTGTTACTGATGGGTATGTGGCTTCAGTTGTCTGCCAAGCCAAAGGTTGCACCCGTCGAGACGAATAACGACGTGATTCTTCACGCCTGGTGCTGGTCGTTCAATACCATTCGCGAGAATCTTGCCGACATCGCTGAGGCAGGCTACACGGTCGTACAGACTTCGCCCGCCGAGAATTGTGTCACTCAGGCCAAGGGCGACAAGGGCGGTGGCCCGCAGCTTTGGGGCCATGGTCGCTGGTATTACTATTACCAGCCCATCGATTGGAAGATCGGCAACTATGTGGTGGGCACCCGTGAGGACCTCAAGCAGCTCTGCGAAGAGGCCGGCAAGTATGGCATTCGCATCATCGTCGATGTTTTGCCCAATCATACTGCCATCGACGACACCCGTGTGAGTGACGAACTCGATGCTGCCGTCGGAGGACACGACAACCTCTATCATGCCACGGGCTTCGATGAGATTCGCGACTACAACGACCGTCTGCAATGTACCACTGGACAGATGGGTGGTCTGCCTGACGTCAATACCGAGAACCCCGACTTCCAGGCCTACTACCTGCAGTATTGCAACGACCTGATCAAGTGCGGCGTGCGCGGTTTCCGCTACGACACGGCCAAGCACATCGGTCTGCCCAGTGACCCGAAGGACGAGAAGTCGCCAAGAAACAACTTCTGGGCCGTGGCTACGGGCCGCGAGGAAGCCAATGGCGTGCGTCTCTGCTTGCCCGAAGACAGCCTCTTCATCTATGGTGAGGTGCTCCAGGACAGGAACGTCAAGGAGGAGGAATATGCCGAATATATGGGCATGACAGCCTCTGGATTGGGTTGGGATCTTCGTTACGACCTCGAGAAAGCCAACTGGATGGGCAAGGACGTGAAGGGCTACAGCCATCCCGTCGATCCCAAGAAGTTGGTAACCTGGGTTGAGAGCCATGACACCTATTGCAACGACCACGAATCGGCAGCTCTCTCCGACCTGCAGATTCGTCTGGGTTGGGTGTTCCTCGCTGCACGTGCCAATGGTATGCCATTGTTCTACAATCGTCCTGATGGAAGCGATGGCCCTGCTGGCAACTTCTGGGGCAAGAACCTCGTAGGCATCAAGGGTAACGATAACTTCAAGCATCCGCTCGTAGTGGCTGCCAACCGTTTCCGTCATCAGATGCAGGGCCAGCCCGAGAGCATCACGTTCTCGGCCGATGGCGCTGTCACACAGGTTTGCCGTGGCACCAAGGGCGCTGCCCTGATCAACATCACCAACGCTGCCCAGCAGGTTTCATTGGCTACCACGCTCCCCAATGGCAAGTATAAGGATGCCCTCACAGGCAAGATCTTCTCGGTCAAGAAAGGTATCATCCATGGTCAGCTCGATGCTCAGTCAGCTTATTTGCTCATCAAAAAGTGACGCATTACTTAAATTGTTAATTGTTAATTATTAATTGTTAATTGTGAAACTTTCTTCAAGTTGCTTCGTTGCAGCGCTGGTCATCTTCTCAGCCTGCAACAAGCCTTTTACCATCGAGCAGATTCCAGGCAACGAACATCGTTCGAGCGTTGTCTTTGTGACGGCTCCCAACCAGGAAAACTACTTCACCGATTACTTTCCCTCGATCGATAAGTTCGATTCCGTGGAAGCGGGGCCCGGTGTGACCATCAACAGCTACACCGACAGCACCTTCTTTGTCACAACCGGAGTTCCGCTCAGCACCATCGACCTTTTGACCGATGGCAAGAAGCTGACACTCGTGGTCGAGGATGGCAGTCATTTCAATTCGGGCTATGCTCACCTCTACACCACGTGGACACGCGATGGCAAGGTAGGCATCGGCTTCACACAGAAACCCGAGAAGGTTGTTGCCCTTTGGCAGAACACGCTGCTTCCCGAGAAGTGTGTGACCATTGGCGACAATGAGAT
>JAEEUA010000251.1 GCA_016286775.1 Bacteroidales bacterium | reverse complement strand
GCGCATCATTATTGTTCCTTCTTTTGGTTACTAAAATAAAGGGCACGGCCATTGCGGTCGCGCCCTTTTTATTTTGTTTTTTTGCTTTTCGGTCGGATATTCGGGATTCCGATATCACGATATTCCGGCATTACGAAAATCCGGTATTACGGTATTCCGGTATACCGGTATCACGGAATTTCGTTATTTCGAAAATATGCATTTCGTCATTTCGAAAAAAACGAATAAACCCGATAAACCTTACTCCTCAAGCAGATTATCCGCCAGCGATTCGATGACAGTTCCGTTGACCTTGAGGTTGTCGAAGTGAATGTCGCGATAGTGGCCTTCTGTCCAAATCAGGCTGTCGCAGAGGTTACCACGCTTGCCGCCCTTGACACCCGACCAGTCGCAATCCTTCACGTTGACGTCGTAGATGTTGCAGCAGTCGTCAAGGCCATTGAGTACCACGGCATACTGGCTCTCCTTGCAGACGACGTTTCGGAGGTTGACATTGCGCACAATCGGATTGTGTCCGCGTTCGGCAATCTCCTTCGGGTCGTAGTTCAGGTTGATGCGAAGCACGGCTTCACGACAACGTCCCACATTGACATTACGAACATAGACATTCTCGATGATGCCACCACGTGCCGAAGAGGTCTTGATGCGGATTACTCGATCGAGGTTAGGCGAATCCATTTCGCAATCCTCCACCCAAAGGTTCTTGTAGCCGCCGGCAATCTCCGAACCGATAACCACGCCGCCATGACCGTCGGCCATCGTACAGCCGCGAACAATCATATTCTGGGAAGGGATACCACGGTTGCGTCCGTCCTGGTTACGTCCCGACTTGATGGCGATGCAGTCGTCACCTGTATGGAATACACAGTTCTCGATAAGCACGCGGTTGCAGCTTTCGGGGTCGCATCCATCGCCGTTTGGGCCATCGTTATTCACCGTGACACCACGCACAATGAGGTCCTCGCAAAGCAGTGGATGAAGTACCCAGAAGGGCGAATTGAGCAGTGTAATATCCTCGATGAGCACACGCTTGCAGCGATTGAAGTTGACAAACTGTGGACGCATACCGTCCTCCTTGGTCATCACTCGTTGTTCGACGGGCACCTGGTTGGTACACCAGTCGAGCAGACGCTGACGTGGAGAAGTCTCACGCACATGGTCACGTCCTGCCTGCGAAATCATACCTTCCTTCCAGCCGAAGCGCGGAGCACCGCACATGGCCCACCAGTTGTCGTTCGAACCCTGTGCATCGAGCGTGCCCTTTCCGGTGAGGGCGATGTTCTCGGCATCGAGCGCATAGATCAACGGATGGGTGCAATAGCATTCAACACCCTCCCAGGCAGTAAGCACACCGGGGAAATAGAGGTCGGGCACGGTGCTGAACTTCAACAAGGCGCCATCGGCAAGATGAAGGTTGACATTGCTCAGAATCGTGATGGGACCGGTGAAGTAGGTCGAGTCGGGTATGACCACCGTACCGCCACCTGCCTGATTAGCCGCCTTGATGGCCGCGTCGATGGCCGTTGTAGCAATGGCCGTATCACGTCCTTCGACCACAGCGAGAGCACCGTAGTCCTTGATGTTGAATTCGGTCGAAGGAATCGACGTCAACTGGATAGCGTTGAGCACGGAGTCGCAGCGCTGCCAAATGATCTCTTCAGGTGTGAGCTTGGGTGAATTACAAGCAGTGAGTGCTGGCAAAAGAAGCCATAAAAGATGATGTTTTTGCATAATTTAATGTGTATTTACGGATAATAAACAATAATTTTTCCGCAAATATATAGTTTTTTTCGCAAAATCCCTCGATTTATCAAAAAAATTTGTATATTTGCACCGTATTTTAAACTGAAAGGGAATAATTTACTCCTAATTGTGAAAATATAAACCTTTAATAAGTTGCATAAAATGAAAAAGTTCCTTACCGTAGCCATTGCCATGCTCGTCATGAGCTTTGCTGCTCTCCAGGCCCAGATTCCCTCGTTCCAACTCAAGGACATCAACGGCAAGACCGTTGACACTGCCAAGCTTTCGAACGACGGCAAACCTATCATTATCTCGTTCTTCGCTACCTGGTGCCACCCCTGTCTGCGCGAGCTTTCGAATATCAGTGAAGTATATGAGGATTGGCAGGACGAAACTGGCGTGAAGCTTATCGCAGTAAGTATCGACCAGGCTCAGAATGTCAACAAGGTGAAGCCGCTTGTAGATTCCAAGGGTTTCGAATATGAGGTGCTTCTCGACGTCAATTCCGACCTTGCTCGTTCTTTGGGCGTTCAGAACATTCCCCACGTCTTCCTCTTCGACGGAACCGGCAAACTCGTCTATAACCACATCGGATACAAGGACGGCGATGAGAATACGCTCTACAAACATGTTAAGGAACTTGTAAAGTAAGTTTTCTCAATGCGTATTCTTAACACCCTTTTTCTTACATCCTTACTGCTGAGCTTCACTCCTTCCCTCTTTGCACAAGACGGAAAGATGAAACTCAGCGGTTCTGTGCAATCGGATTGGCTCGTCGCTGAGAATGACGAAGCCATCGGTGCCAACAAGGATGATTACCGGGGCACGTTACTCGGCAACACCTATATCAACCTCAACTTCGACTCGAAGTATGTGACTGCAGGTGTACGCTTCGAAACCATGGAGAAGCCCTTGCCGGGCTACGAGAACCTGGCCGACACAAAACCCTTCTACGGCACAGGCGTCCCCTATTTCCAGATTACTGCCTCAAACCACAAATGGATTGAAGCCACGGCTGGCACTTTCTACGAGCAATTCGGCTCAGGCTTCGTCTTTCGTGCCTACGAAGAGCGCACAATTGGCATCGACAACTCCATCCTTGGAGGACGCCTGGTGCTCACTCCATACAAGGGCATTCGCCTGAAGATGCTGGGTGGCGTGCAGCGCTATCACTTCTCCTGGAACAATGACAATCCTGTGCTTGGTGCCGATCTTGAATTGGAACTCAGCCAATGGAGCAAGGCATTGACCGAAAAGGGCCATGTCCTTACGTTTGGGGTAAGTGGCGTAACTCGATTTGACGACGAGAATGAAAAGCTGTTCTTCAATTCTGGACAAAGCTTTTATTATGACCCTGTTACAAATCTGCCTATTCCGTTTGTGACAGCTCAGACAAATACACTGAACCTTCCGAACAAGACTTCCGCCATCGACCTGCGACTGCAGTGGCAGCATAGTGGATATAACATCCTGGCCGAATATGCCGTGAAAGGTCATGACCCCAGTGCCGACAACAGCTATATTTATCGTCATGGCTCTGCTCTGATGCTTTCGGCTTCCTACAGCAAGCGTGGATTCAGCGCCATTCTACAGGCAAAGCGCAGCGAAGACATGGGTTTCCGTTCGGATAGAAATGCTTCTCCGACGGTTACGAGCCTTTATCTGAACCATCAGCCGGCCTTTGCCTACCAGCACACCTACACCCTTGCCACACAATATCCGTATGCAACACAAATGGATGGCGAATGGGCATTCCAGGGAGAGTTAAGCTATCGTTTCAAAAGAGGCACCGCATTGGGCGGAAAATACGGTACTTTGTTTCGACTCAATGCATCGCACATCCGTGGCCTTGACAAGAAACCCGTCGAAAGTTCCATCCTTGGAGTATCTGGCACGAAAGGCTATGATGCATCGTTCTTTGGCATGTCCGATCAGGTCTATTATCAGGATATCAACCTGACGATGGAGAAGAAATTGAACAAGAAATGGAAACTGACGGCCATGTACATTAATCAGCAGTACAACATGAGCGTGATTGAGGAAGGTGCAAAAGCCGACGACACAAATGAGATTGTCAAAACCAACATTTTTGTGGGTGATGCATCTTATGTTCGCAATCCCAATTTTGCCATTCGTATGGAAGGTCAGTACATGATTACCAAACAAGACGAGGGCGATTGGGCGTATGCTTTGGCTGAAATCTCTTTCCTCAAGGATTTCATGATCTCCATCTCCGACGAATACAACACTGGTATTCATGGAGGCAAGGATACGCATTACTTCAATTTCCTGGGTGTATGGAATTACAAGTCAAGTCGTCTGCAGTTAGGATATGGCCGAACCAGCGAGGGCTTGAATTGTACAGGCGGTGTCTGCC
>JAEEUA010000050.1 GCA_016286775.1 Bacteroidales bacterium | reverse complement strand
CGTTGTGCGCCGAGGGAATCGACGGGCACGCCTTCCTGCCTTGCCTTGCGATAGTCGGCAAGGGCAACGATGGCTTTCTTGCCTCGTTCAATCTTCTCGTCGATGGAGGGCTCACGTGTGCCGTCGGGCTTCGTATAACCATTCAGCAGGTCGTTGATGCCGGGCACATATCCGTGAATGTCGTTGGTTGCCATGAACGACAGGGCATAGGGCATCTCTATCTTCAAAGGTGCCGACTCGTCGTTCACATAGTCGGGCTGGCTGAAGGGATTGACCCAGGCGACGGCAGTGAGGCCGACATCGGTACCACCATTGTAGAGTGCTTCCATGGCAGCTAGTTTCATGGGCTGAACTTCGGCAACGTCCTGAGCCGACTTGTGTCCGGTGGCTGCAGCGAGCAGGGAGGCAACGAGACCGACGATGGCGCCAATCTTGAGGCTTTCGAGTGCAAGTTTAGTCTCGCGTTTCTTCATCAGGTACCAGCAGCAGACGCCCACGCAGAAGACTGCGCCGACAATCCACGCCGAGGTGACGGTGTGACAGAACTTCGAGACAGCAAAGGGTGAGAGGGCGACTTCGGAGAACGAAACCATCTCGTGACGCATCGTGTCGGGGTTGAACTCGCAGCCAACGGGATACTGCATCCAGGCGTTGGCCACCAGGATCCACCATGCAGAGATGGTGGCGCCGAGGCCGGTGAGCCAGGTGGAGGCGAGGTGGAAGCCGCGCGACACCTTGTTCCATCCGAAGTACATCACGGCCACGAAGGTCGATTCCATGAAGAAAGCGACGATGCCCTCGACCGCCAGGGGTGCGCCGAAGATGTCGCCCACGAACCACGAGTAGTTGCTCCAGTTGGTACCGAACTCGAATTCGAGGATGATGCCCGTGGCGATGCCCATGGCAAAGTTGATGCCGAAGAGCTTCTGCCAGAACTTGGCTGTGTCTTTCCAGAAGTTGTCTTTGGTGCGATAGTAGCAGGTCTCCATGATGCCCATGATGACGGCGAGGCCGAGCGTCAGGGGTACGAAGAGCCAATGGTAGATTGCCGTGAGAGCGAATTGTGCTCTCGACCATTCAATGGTACCGGCATCGATTAGCAGTAGGGTTGTCATAATATTGGGGTTTTGTGGTTTTGTGGGGGAGAAAGGGCAGCCAAGGATGGCTGCCACGGAAACGCGGGGGGAATATCGTTTTTTTCGAAAAAAAAGGGACTATGGCTCGGCGCGGTCGATGAGCTCGGTGGCGACGTAGGAGGATTCGTTGCCGGGGGCGTGCTCCTTCAGGAAATTGGGGAAGAAGAACACCTTGAGGATGGCGAAGATGACGAACAACTTGATGAGGATGATGGTCCACAACGTACGGCCCAGCTTCATGTTCCTGAAGCCTTCGTAGTAGAGATTGAAGAAACGATAGAGGAAACTTTCTTTTTGCATGGATTGATAGACGCTGTATTGGAATAGACTGACTTCGTCGGTTGGTCGAACCGCTACTGGATGATTGTGGCAGTCACGCTGCCTCCCTTGCCGAGCGTGTTGTAGTGATAGATGCCCCAGCGAACACCCTTCCAGTTGCCGAATTCGACCGCGAAAGGCTTGCCGACCAGGTTGTACTTCTGGCCGTCGAGGCTGCAGTAGAAACGGCACTTCTGCGTCCGCAGGTCGAAGTGGATGCGGAGATAGATATGGGTGGTGGGAGTGCCTGAGGGGCAATGCAACCTTTCTTCCTTGTCGAAGAAGACCGTGCGATTGCGATCCTTCGCGTAATGGATGAGAGGCTGCTGGAAGTTGCGGTAGAAATAGATTTCCTCACCCTCCTTGACGACACCAATGAGTTGGTTGCCTCGGCCGATGCATGCCAGGCCGGTGTGCGCGCCATCGGCGAGGTCGGTGAGGTCAAGCAGGATGGTAGCATCGATGTCGTAGCCCATGGTACGCATCGTGATGGTGTTGCGGGCATTGGCGAAGTTGTCGGACTGCAGGGCATGGAGTGTCAATGCGCCGGGATGCTCGGTGAGCGACCAGGCCGTGTTGTCGGGGTTGTGGTTCCATTGCCAGAGCGAGCTGAGTCCTTCGGGCTTGAAGCTGATGTCCTGGTAGGGGAGGTGGGCAGCATGGTCGATGGGTTTGTCCTTGATGGGCATAGACCACGTATTGACGGGTTCGCCGACGCCATTGCCATCGTAATCGACACCAATGACCGGCCAGTCGTCCTGCCACGTCATGGGCTGTAGATGCACGATGCGACCGATGGCTCCTGCGTGCTGGAAGTGATAGAACCACCATGTGCCGTCGGGCGTATCGACGATGGAGCCCTGGTGAGGACCATTGATGGAGGTAGAGCCCGTTTCGAGCACACGTCGGCTTTCGTAGGGGCCATAGATGTGCTTCGAGCGGAGCACTGTCTGCCAACCACGTTCGACGCCACCTTCGGGAATGGAGATGTAGTAGTATCCGTTGTGCTTCAGAAACTTCGGACCTTCGGCCACGGGGCCTTCATAGACCGTGACGCCTTCGTCGAGCAGTTGCCTGCCGTCGTGACTCATCTTGTGGACGATGATGGGGCCAGCACCATGCTGGCTGCGGACGAGATAGGCTTGGCCGGGGATGACACGCGTGCCATCGGCTTCGTGGACAATCTCATCGTCCCAGAACGGGCAAGGGTCTTCCCATTTGGGTACCTGCCTGACGAGATGGAGGGGCTCCCAAGGTCCTGCCACATCGGGTGCAGAGGTCATGAAGAGCCCTTCGTCGGGTGTGCAGAAATAGATGTAGAAACGTCCCTCCTGATAACGCAGCGCAGGCGCCCAGGAGCCGCCGGCATAATGCTGGTTGGTGTCCCATCCAGGATAGTCGAAACGGTCAAAGACCTGCGTCACGACACGCCAGTTCACCATGTCGTCTGACTCAAGGATCTGCATGCCGATGAAGTGGAAATCGGAGGCCACCATGTAGTATTTCTCGCCTACACGGATGACGTCGGGGTCGCTGTAGTCGGCAGGAAGAATGGGATTGATGTAGGTGCCGTTGAGCTGGTCGCCCCACTGCTGCTGTATCTGCTGGGGTGCCTTGGGTTGTGCAAACAACGAAGCGAGAGGGGCAAAACACAGCAGGAGTGTCGATAGAAGGAAGGATGCCTTATTCCTGAAGTGCATAATCATATTTATATTTTTAACACGAATTATCGCCAATTAACGTGAATTTTCAGCATGTTTCTATATTATACAATTTACGAAATAATAATTCGTGTAAATTCATGATAATTCGTGTTAAGAAAAGCCACATATAATTATAGTTAATTTTGGTTACATACTTATAATTCGACTGCATAGACGTTGTCAAAACCTTCGAAATTGGCTCGGAAGATGATCCATTTGTCGTCGGGACTGAAGTGGACATTGGGCTCGAGGTTGTAGTTGTGGTGCTGCATGTTGACGAGCTTTTCGGACTTGAGGCTGTCGCACACGATGGTGTAGATGGAGTCCTGCGAGGTGGGGAAGGAGCCACCCAGGGAATTGCGCGTCATCGGATAATCGTAGCGGAAGATCCATTGGTCCTTGTTGGAATGTGCCACCGAGGTCTTCGAGCCGCCATCGCCTGCCAGGAAGCTTTCGTCCCAGGCTGTGGTGTAGTGGACGGCCCATTCGTCACGCGTCAGGGGATAGATGTCCTCGTGCAGCGTCTCGACATCGACCTTGCCGACATAGAAGGCGGTGCTGCGCGGCTTCTGCAGGTCGAAGTAGATGTAGCGGCCATCGGCACCGAACCATTCGTGACCAGCAATCTCGCGATAGACGGTGCGCTTGTGCATCAGCACGGGCTGACGGGCAGGCTTGTTCTTCAAACCTGCTCGGTCGAGTTCCTTGCGCGAACGGATGTCGATGTTCCAGATGCGATCGACCTTGTGCCAGTGTCCTTCGTGGCAGAAGAGCAGGCGGTTGGGATCGGTGGGTGAGAACTGCAGGTGATTGAGCCAGGCGTTGTCGGTCCAGACGTTGCTGAACTCGCCTGTCCTGGTGTCGATGGTGAAGATGGTCTTTTCGAGCCTGGCTTCGAAGATAAGGTTGAAGAAGTCGCCCTTCTTGGGATGGTCGCGCAGGATGCGTGCCTCCTCGGGGTTGTCGAAGGTGCCTGCCAGGCGTGTGCCATCGCAGTTGACGGCAGCAATATGGCCGGTCCGTCCCTCGGGGAGCCGGGCGATGAAGCGGGTGGCGCCATCGGCGATGGCACAGGCGAAGATGCTGTCGCGACGCTGGAAGAAGAGCTCGCGGGTGGCGGGGCAGACAATCTCGGTCGAAACGCCCTGCGGCTCATGCGTCACCTGGCGGACGTCGAGCGTCTTGAGATTGACGGCATACATCTGCTTGATGACGCCTTGTGTGCCGTTGCCGGCCACCATGTCGGTCGAAGCCTGGACGGCGTCGGTGCCCACGAAGAGCATCTCGTCGCCGACAAAGGGATGGTTGTGGAAATAGAACGAGCGGTTGGCCCCGGCTCGTCGCGTGAGCTTGATGATGCGATGGCCCGTGTCGATGTCAATCCATTCGTCGGGCATGGGCTTGCCTCCTGTCTCGAGAACGGGAATGCCCTGGGCCGAAAGTGCCACAGGGGCGAGGAGGAGCAGGGAGAGAAGTAGGTGGGATTTCATGGGAGGGGTGTGTTGAATGGACTAGATTTTCTAGAGGAAATAAAGCAAACGAGCGCTGCCATGACCGCTAATTTGGCGGCCATAGCAGCAGATTCGGAGACGGGTTATTCTTCGGGCTTGACCTCGGTAGCCTCGGTGTCCTTAGGCTCATCGGTCTTGGTTCCCAGGTAATCGGGGAGCTTCATGCCGGCCTGGTTGAAGAGGTCCTGCAGGGGAGGGATGCTCTTGTAGAGGCCCGATACGAAGTTGGCTGTCGAGGACTTGCCTTCGCCGCCATTGCCCGTATCCCAGACGGTAACCTTGTCGATGTTGATGCCCTTGATGGCATCGACCTGCGTCTTGACGAGTTCGGGGAGCTTCTCGAGGAGGAGCAGGGTGTAGGCCTTGTTGGCGTCGCCTGCAGCCTGGATCATCTTGTCGTAACCGGAAGCCTGCTTGGTGAGCACCTCGAACAGACCCTTGGCTTCGGCCTCCATCTTGGCGAAGATGGCCTGTGCCTCACCCTTGGCGCGGGTGGCTGCAGCCACACCTTCACCTTCGGCCTTGGTCTTGATGGCGTCGGCTTCACCCTTGGCCTTGATGGCCACGGCATCAGCATCACCCTTGGCGCGGAAGGCAACCGAGTCGGCTTCACCTTTCGCATTGACACGCTTGCGCTCGGCCTCGGCTTCGGCAGCCACGATGAGTCGCTGCTTCTCAATCTCCTGTGCCACGATGACGTTGGCCTTCTGGGTGGCCTGTTCGCGCTCGGCACGTGCCAACTCGGCTTTCTGCTCGGCAACGTACGACTCTTCGAGTGCCTTGGCTGCTGCAATCTTCTCGGCAGCGGTAGCACGGCGCTGTGCCTCGGCTTCACGTTCGCGTAGGTCGGCCTGCGAATTGGCGATCTCGACCTTGGCGTTGTTCTCGCCCTTGATGGCTTCGGCATTGGCTGCAGCCACAGCCTTACGGGTCTCCATCTGGAAGTGAGCCTTGCCGGTTTCGCCCGACATCTCCTGTTCGGCAACCTTGGCCTTGGCCTCGTTCTCCTTCTCGGCAACCTTTACCTTGGCTTCGTTAATGGCCTTGGCAGCGGCTTCCTGACCGAGAGCCTCGATGTAGCCCGATTCGTCCTTAATATCGGTGATGTTCACGTTGATGAGCTTCAGACCAATCTTCTTGAGCTCTATCTCGACGTTCTTCTTGATGTTCTCCTGGAAGACGTCTCGGTCCTGGTTGAGTTCCTCGATCGACATGGAGGCGATGACGAGACGCAGCTGGCCGAAGAGGATATCACGCGCCATGTCCTGGATGTCGTTGGCCGACAGACCAAGCAGACGTTCGGCAGCGTTGTTCATCGAATCGGATTCGGTGCTGATGCCCACGGTGAAGCGGCAGGGCACATCGACGCGGATGTTCTGGCGCGAAAGGGCATTGGTGAGGTTTGCCTCAATGGAAATAGGGGTGAGGTTGAGGTAGGCGTAGTCCTGGATGATGGGCCAGACGAACACGCCACCACCATGTACACACTTGGCAGAACCTTTGCCGGTGGAGCCATAGACAACGAGAATCTTGTCGGATGGGCAACGACGGTAACGCTTGAGCAAAGCAGCCACAAGCACAATCATCACGAGAATGAGAATCAGTGGAAGTAGGGATGGATCAAACATATTGTTTTATTTTTTAGGTTGATTGATTTTTGGGGGGTAGTCGAATAGTAACTATAGTTATTATAGTGACTATAAAGTTTTTTTAGAAGGAACTATAAGTTATTTTAGAAGCTGCTGGAAGTGAATGCTTCTTCACCCTTGGGATTAGGACCATAGACGTTGTCGCCGGGCTGGGAATCCTGGCAAGCAAGGTAGATGAACCAGATGGTGCCGATAATGAAGATCAAATAGGAGATACTCGTTGGAATGAAAGGCGCATACATCAGGAGTACACCTGCCCAGTAAGTCATCGACCACCAACCCGAACGTCCAATGTCATGCATGCGACGAATCTGTACAGCGATGATGGGAAGAAGGGTGCCCACCCAGAAGATAAGCATAACGATGGAAGATAGGGAGAACCTGTAGGGGTTAACGATTTCGGCGATGGCTTCTTTATCATTGGGGTCACCACCCCTTGAAATATACTCCATCACTGGCCCCATTATGGATGATCCGACCCAGATTATGAGAACAATCTGAACCAGGGTGATGAAAAGGAAGAAGTACCAGTGCTCGGAACGGCGGGCACGTCCGCTGAAAGTAACGTACTTGGCAAAGCAAGTTTTTACGGCTTCTGTGAAAGACATAATTTGATAGTATTATTGGTTAATAGAATTATCGGAGTTTTCGGAGTTATCGGAGTTATCGGAGTATTCAGAGTATTCGGAATTTCGGAGAGATCATATCCTTTCTACCAGGACAGTTTCTCCCTGGACAATCTCCTTGATGCGCACCTTCGTACCGGTTGGAACAGCTTCGTCGCAAAGGGCTTCAAGCTCGTGGGTGGAGCCGTTGAGCGAGACGGTGATCTTGCCGGTCTGCTTGCGGCCGGCGGGTATGCGGAGATAGACGTCGGCAGGCAGTCCGATGACCTGTTCGATGCGGAACGTGTTGTCGCGGTTGAGCTTCATCATCTGGAAGAGCAGGAAGGCGATGAGCGACATGAAGATGAGACCCACAACGGCTGCGAGCAGTCCAAGCAGGACGTGGTTGGGGATATAGTTCCAGCAGAGCACGCCCGTCCAGCCGAAGCCAAGGATGAAGCAGATGACCGACTTGACCGAGACGAGGTGGAAACCGGCGGTATCGAAGGCAGCGTCGCCACTGTCGGGTATCTGGTCGGGTGCGTTGGACATATCGACATCACTGTCGGCATCGAAGCCGATGAAGGTCATGATGGCCTGGATGATGAAGATGATACTCGAGACAGCTGCCAGGATCCAATAAACTTGCAGCATGCCATCCAATGATTTGAAGGTTTCAAACATAGCAGTAATTGTTTTAGTGTTTTTGTTTTTAGTACTGCAAAGATAATGTCGTCTGATAAATGCACGTATCTCTTGACAACGTTGTCGAGAAAAATCAATATTTTTGCTTATTGCGGTGTAAAGATAGTTAATTTTTTAGGTATCTTTCTCATTTTTTTTCACTTTTTGGCGTCATACACTTGCATTTCTGCAAAAAATGATATTACTTTGCAACATGAAAGTGTCGAAAATGCACCCTTCTCCCTGTGTGATGGGCATCATCAATGTTACTCCTGACTCGTTCTACGAGGCCAGTCGCGTGGGGGAACAAGGTGCCTTACGCGAGCGTGTGCGTCAGATATTGGACGAGGGAGGAGCCATCGTGGATGTGGGTGCCTGTTCGACGCGTCCGGGTGCTCCGGAGGTCACTGCCGAGGTCGAGCTGGAGCGGTTGCGAGAGGCGCTACCAGTCGTCGTCGAGGAAGCACAGGGCTGGTGGCAGCAGCATCGCGACGAAGGCCGTTCGAAGCCACTGGTCAGCGTGGACACCTTCCGGGCCTGCGTTGCCGATGAATGCGTGACGTCGCTCGGAGCCAACCTCATCAACGACATTTCGGGCGGAACCCTCGACGAGGAGATGTTCCCGGTTGTCCTTCGTACGGGTACTCCTTATATAATGATGCATAGTCGCGGCACGCCCCGTGATATGCAGCAGATGACCGGGTATCCCGACGGGGTGGTGGAGGAGGTGATCCGTTTCTTCCAAGAACAGCTTGCCCGGCTCACCTCGCTTTCCTTGCACTTTTCCCTTCCGGTTCCCGCTGTGATTCTCGATCCAGGCTTCGGCTTTGCGAAGACCTTGGAGCAGAATTACGAACTGATGAAGGGCCTTGATCGGATTCGTGCTGCGCTGCCCGACTATCCCCTGCTGGTAGGAGTGAGCCGCAAGTCGATGATCTATAAATTGTTTGGGACGGACGCCCGGCATGCCTTGAACGGCACGACGGTGCTCAACACCTATGCACTGCTGCACGGGGCATCCATCCTGCGAGTCCATGACGTTAAAGAGGCCGCCGAGGCCGTTCAGCTATGTGGGATTTTGGCATAATTGACTTGATAGATGTTCTGGGCGTAGCCGCTCTGATGTTCTACCTGTATCGTTGGTCGCAAGGAAATGGCACGATTGTCATTTTCAAGGGGCTTATTGCCATCATCGTCCTGTGGGTAGGCCTGCGGTTCTTTCAGTTCCGTCTGTTGGGCGGCATCCTTGACCTCATCGTCTCGGTGTCGATGATTATCCTGGTCATTCTGTTTCAGAATGAGATACGCCAGGCGTTGATACGTCTGGGTTCGCGTCACCAGTGGAGCAGCATGCTGCGATTCTTTGGCAAGGAGGAGTTGGCGAAGAACGACGATACGAAGTGGGTCGATGCCGTGATTCTGGCGTGCCAGCACATGTCGGAACACAAGGTGGGAGCCCTCATCGTGGTGCAGCGCTACGACGATGTCGAGCCCCTGATTTCGCCCCCGGGTTGCGAGATGGATGCCATCGTTTCGGCACGGCTCATCGAGCAGGTGTTCTTCAAGAATTCGCCTCTCCACGACGGGGCCATGCTCATTCGAAATGGTCGAATTGCCCAGGCTGCAGGCGTGCTGCCCACCAGCCGCAACCGACGCATCCCGGCTGAACTCGGTCTGCGTCACCGCAGTGCCATCGGCATCACCGAAATCTGCGATGCACAGGTGGTTGTGGTGAGCGAAGAGACCGGCGACATATCGCTTTGCTCACGCGGACACATCATCCGAGGCATCACGCAGGCCAAGTTGCAGAAGCAGCTGCTTGACGCGAGTCCCAAACGAAAAAGTTCATCAATTACCAATTAATAATTAACAATTAACAGTTAACAATTGTAATTATACGTTTTTTTTCTAACACGAATTATCGCGTATTAACGTGAATTTTTCAACAATAATTCATGTTAAATTCATGAAAATTCATGTTAAATAAAAAAGGTTGACCATTTCATAATTCTGTCCCGATGGACATAGACAGTATACATCTTTTTGCTCCCAGTGTGGCTGCTATCGTTTCGCTTGTGATTGCAGTAGTGCTGCTCATGGCTTCGGCGTGCATCTCGGCATCCGAGGTGGCCTTCTTTTCCCTCTCTCCTCGCGACCTGGACAAGCTCGACGAGGACGAGAACAACCGCGACGGACTCATACAGGAGCTGCTGGAGAAGCAGGAGAACCTGATGGCCGCCATTCTGATTGGCAACAACTTCGTGAATGTTGCCATCATCATGCTTTTCAGCTATTTCTTCGCCCAGGTGATGCCCGTGAGCGACAATCCTGCCTGGCTCATCTTCTTGAGCCAGACCATCCTGCTGACGTTTCTGCTGCTGCTTTTCGGCGAGATTCTTCCCAAGGTCTATGCCTCGCACCATGCGCTCTCGTTCAGCCGCACGGTGAGTCCCGTCATGAAGCTGCTCACCAACATCTTCCATCCCTTCATCCTGCTGCTTGTCAAGAGCATGGGCGGCCTGAACCGCCATCTGGCCGACAAGATGACCGACGACGTCACGATGGACGACCTCAGCGATGCCCTGAAGGTGACCACCCAGGTCCACAACGACGAGAAGAAGATGCTGGAGGGCATCATCGAATTTGGCGACAAGACCGTGAAGGATGCCATGACCACGCGTTCCGAGATGGTCACCATCGACGTCGATACCCCCTTCAGCAAGGTGCTTTCGAAAGTGGTTGACCAGAAATATAGCCGCATGCCCGTCGTGGAGGACACCGAAGACCACATCAAGGGAATCCTCTACATCAAGGACCTGCTTCCCTACCTCAACCGCGACGACAAGTTCCAGTGGCAGACACTCATTCGCGAACCCTATTACGTGCCCGAGAACAAGCCCATCGACGACCTGCTCGACGACTTCCGGCAGAAGCGTCTCCACATGGCCATTGTGGTGGACGAATTCGGTGGCACATCGGGACTTATCACCATGGAGGACGTTCTCGAGGAGATTGTGGGCGAGATACACGACGAATACGACGAGGACGAGCAGACCTGGCAGAAGGTGGGGCAGAAGGAGTGGATCTTCGAGGCCCGCACCTCACTCACCGACTTCTGCAAGGTGACTGGTCTCGACCAGGATGATGACCTGGGCGAAAAGGCCGACAACTGCGAGTCGATAGGAGGGTTGCTGCTCGAAGTCAAGCAGAATTTCCCCCGTGTCCACGAAGTAATCCGTTTCCGGGGAATAGAGTTCACCGTCTTGTCGATGGACAAGCGTCGCATCGACCGTGTCCGTATCAAACTGCCCTGATAATTTTCCTCCAATTGCCCTGATAATCTGCATAAAATAGCCCTAAGATGTCTGCTCCCGACTATATTGTTTGGAAAATCACCGAAAGCGAGGACGAGCTGCGTGCCAGCCTGTCGCATCCCGAGTATTTCGAGGCAAAGATCCGCAACCTGAAGCCCGGCAGCAGGCGCCTGATGGAAATCCTGTCGGTGCGCAGGGCCTTGAAGGAGCTGATGCGGGGCGAGGAGAAGCCCATTGTCTATGACCGTTTTGGCAAGCCTTCGATCGACGAGCCCGATGCACCCTTCATTAGCTTCAGCCATACGCGGGACTATGTGGCAGTCATCAGCTCCGACGTCCCCGTCGGCATCGACATCGAGCGCCGGGCAGACCGTGTGCAGCGTGTTGTCAAGCAGTTCCTGACGCCCGACGAGATTGCCGTCCTGGCCCTGACTCCCGACATCGACCTCGCCTTCCATCTGGCCTGGAGCGGCAAGGAGTCGGCGTTCAAGGTGCTGGGCCAGTCGTTCTACGACCTGAAGAAGCTGACCTCCATCGTCCATGTCGATTTGGATCAGAAACGGGTGCTCCTCCATGTCGAGGGCCGCGAGGTGCCCATGTCCATCCATTTCGACTACACCGATGACTATGTCCTCACCTGGGTGCAGGACGAGGTTTGAAGTCGAGCCATTCCCGATAGTCCGAAGCCTGCCAAACATATGTTTGACCGATGAATTAGTCTTCTCCATTTGCCTATTTGGGCCAATATTTTGCACGAAATGAATCCGCAAAGCATATTTTCGAGCCGAAATTTTGTTTTGCGGAAATTTTATTGTATATTTGCTCCCAAATTTGTAAATCAATCCACCCTATGAAACACAAGTTCTTCCTGATCCTGGCATTAGCCAGTCTGTGCTGCTTCGGCGTTGCCGGGGCCGAAAAGACATTACCTTACAAGAACCCCAATCTCTCAGCCGAAGTGCGTGCCCGCGACCTCCTGAGCCGTCTCACCCTCGAGCAGAAGGTTTCCCTGATGATGAACGACAGCCGCGCCATCCCCGAATTGGGCATCCAGGAATACAACTGGTGGAGCGAGGCCCTGCACGGTGCCGCCCGCAGCGGCATGGCCACCGTATTCCCGCAGGCCATCGGCATGGCAGCCTCGTTCGATCCGGACCTCCTGCAGCAGGTCATGGACATCGCCAGCACCGAACAGCGCATCAAGTACATCCAGGCGCGCCGTGCAGGCCTTGTCAAGCGCTACAGCGGACTGACCGTCTGGACACCCAATATCAACATCTTCCGCGACCCGCGCTGGGGACGTGGCCAGGAGACCTACGGCGAAGACCCGTTCCTCACCCGCAAGATGGGCTATGCCGTCGTCACGGGCCTGCAGGGCAGTCCCCGCACGAAGGTCTATAGCTTCATCAGCGACCTGACCAGCTCCGAAAAGTGGCGCCCCTACGACAAGCTCCATGCCTGCCTCAAGCACTATGCCGTCCACAGCGGTCCGGAATACGAGCGCCACAAGTTCAATGCCGCCGACATCAGCCAGCGCGACCTGGCCGAGACCTATCTCTATGCGTTCGAGAACCTTATCAAGACCACTGATGTCCACGAGGTGATGTGCGCCTACAATGCCTACGAAGGCAAGCCCTGCTGCGGTTCCGACCAGCTCCTGACGCAGATCCTGCGCAACGAATGGGGCTACAAGGGCATCGTCGTCAGCGACTGCGGAGCCATCAATGACTTCTATTCGCCCCGCTACGAGAACCACCAGGTCTTCCCGGGCGATGCGGCAGCCTCGTCGGCCAGTGCCGTGCTGAGCGGCACCGATGTTGAGTGCGGCAGCGCCTATAAGAACCTGCCCGAAGCCGTCGAGCGCGGCATCATCCACGAGTCTGATATCGACGTGTCGGTGCTGCGTCTGCTCACCGATCGTTTCCGTCTGGGCGAGATGGACAACGACGAGCTCGTTTCGTGGAACTACATTCCCGAGTCCTTGCTCGCCGATGAGGAAAGCGACCAGGTGGCCCTCCAGATGGCACGTGAGTCTATCGTGCTCCTCCAGAACCGGCGCAACCTGTTGCCTCTCCAGGGCAAGCGGATTGCCGTGATCGGCGCAAATGCCACCGACAGTGTGGCCCAGTGGGGCAACTATTACGGCACGCCCCGTCGCACCATCACCGTGCTCGATGCCATACGGAAGACCTTCGGTGCTTCGAACGTCATCTATCAGCGCGGTTCGAACCTCGTCACCGACGATGTCTTTGAAAGTGCATTCTCCAAGTGTACGGGCCTGAATGGGCAGCGCGGCTTCACGGCCCGGTATTGGAACAATCCAAGCCGCGAGGGCCAGCCCGACGTCGTTGTGGACCTCACTTCCCCTTGGCAGCTCAGCACGGGTGGAGCCACTGTCTTTGCACCGGGCGTCAACCTCCGCGATTTCTCGGCGCAGTATGTTGCCACGTTCCATGCCGACCGCACGCAGGACATCGTCCTTGATGGCTTCATTTGCGGTCAGGGTGTCTATCTGGTCAATGGCGACACCATCCAGAAGTTCCGCACCAACCACGGTCCCCGTCCGTTCAGCACCACACTTTCGGTCGAGGAGGGCAGGGACTACGACATCCGGATCGACTGGGCGTATGTCAGTGACGATGCGCAGTTCAACTTCGACCTTGGTGTCATCAATAAGCTCGACTACGACCAGCTTTTGGCCGACACGCAGGACGCCGATGTCTATGTTTATGTGGGCGGCATCTCTCCAAAGCTCGAGGGCGAGGAGATGAAGGTGCCCTACGAAGGCTTCCGGGGCGGTGATCGCACTACCATCCAGCTGCCTGCCGTGCAGCGCGAGACACTTCGCCGACTGCACGAGACCGGCAAGCCCGTGGTCTTCGTCTGCATGAGCGGTTCGGCCATCGGACTCGAACCCGAGACACGCACCTGCGATGCCATCCTCCAGGCGTGGTATGGCGGCCAGCAGGGCGGCCAGGCTGTGGCCGATGTCCTGTCGGGTGCCTACAATCCCGCCGGTCGTCTGCCAATCACCTTCTACCGCAGCGAGAACGACCTGCCCGACTTCGGCGACTACAACATGAAGGGCCACACCTATCGCTACTTCAAGGGCGACCCGCTCTTCGCATTTGGCGAGGGCTTGAGCTACAGCACCTTCAAGTATGCTAACTCGCGCTTCCGCATGATTTCCCGTACGGTCGAAGGCAAGAGCCTGGGCATCAGCTATTCGCTCCTCGTTTCGGTTACCAACACCAGTTCGCGCGATGGCGAGGAGGTAGTTCAGGTCTATCTGAAGCGCGAAGGTGACGTCGAAGGGCCGCAACTTTCGCTCCGTGGCTTCAAGCGCGTCTTTGTCCCTGCAGGACAGACCGTCGAGGTTGAGGTGCCCATCGAGGACCTTCGTACCTGGAATCCCGAAACTTGCCGCATGGAGTTCGTTCCTGGCCAGTATTCCATCTTCTACGGCTCGAGCAGCCGTCGGAGTGATTTGCATGAGATTAAGTGTAATTTGAAACGATAGTGGATAGTCTTTTAGAGAAATTGGACGGCCTGAAGAGCCGGTTCGAGGAGGTGTCGCTCCTTGTCACCGACCCGAATGTCATTGCCGACCAGCAGCGATACGTCAAGCTGACACGCGAATACCGCGAACTGGAGCACATCCTCCAGGCGCGCAAGGAATATGTCGAAACCTTGTCGGGACGCGACGAGGCGCGTGAACTGATGCAGACTGAGAGCGACCCAGAGATGAAGGAGATGGCACGCGAGCAGCTCCAGGAGTGCGAGGCCCGCATCCCCGAACTCGAGGAGAGGATCAAGATGCTTCTCGTCCCCAAGGATCCAGAGGATGCCAAGAATGCCGTGCTCGAAATCCGAGGCGGGACGGGTGGCGACGAGGCTGCCCTCTTTGCCGGCGACCTCTTCAAGATGTACCAGCGCTTCTGCGAGTCGAAGGGATGGACGCTCTCCATCCAGTCGAGCAGCGAGGGCGCCGTGGGTGGCTTCAAGGAGATTATCTGCATGGTCACGGGCGATTCGGTCTATGGCACGCTGAAGTACGAGTCGGGTGTCCATCGCGTCCAGCGTGTGCCCGTCACCGAGACACAGGGTCGCGTGCACACTTCGGCTGCTACGGTGGCTGTGCTGCCCGAGGCTGATGAGTTCGAGGTGCACATCAACGAGGGCGAAATCAAGTGGGACACCTTCCGCAGCTCCGGAGCAGGAGGCCAGAACGTCAACAAGGTGGAGTCTGGTGTGCGTCTGCGCTACATGTGGAAGAACCCCAACACCGGCGTTGTCGATGAGATCCTGATTGAATGTACCGAGACACGCGACCAGCCCAAGAACAAGGAGCGTGCACTCTCGCGCCTTCGTTCCTACATCTACGACAAGGAGCACCAGAAGTATGTCGATGACATCGCCAGCCGCCGCAAGACCTTGGTTTCGACGGGCGACCGCAGCGCCAAGATCCGCACCTACAACTTCCCACAGGGCCGCGTCACCGACCATCGCATCAACTATACCATCTACAACCTTCCCGCCTTTATGAACGGCGACATCCAGGACTGCATCGACCACCTCATCGTTGCCGAAAATGCCGAACGCATGAAGGAGAGCGAGCTCTAACCCCACAACTCGTCCCCGTGGCAGCCGTTTTTGGCTGCCTTCAACATCCCACCGTCCCCGCGGCAGCCGTGTATGGCTGCCCCAACCTCATCCTCAAACCCCTTCGCAAATAATGATCAAGAACATAATATTCGACTTCGGCGGCGTCTTGCTCGACCTGCGCCCCGACCGCTGCATCTCGGAGTTCAAGAAGATTGGCATCCCCGAGATTGAGCAGATGCTGAGCCTGGCTCATCAGAAGGGCGTGCTCGACGACATGGAGCGCGGCAGGCTCACGCTCGAAGCCTTCTGCGATGCCATCCGTTCGGCCCATACCGGAGCCTTCGAGCGGACAGGCAAGCTCCGCAGCATGATACCCTTCATGAAGGATGGCTACCCGATTCCGGCTCCCACCAACCGGCAGGTTGTCATGGCCTTCAGCTCGATGTGCGATGGCATTCCAGCCTATCGTCTTGACTTCATCCGGCAGCTCCGGAAGGAGGGCTTTCACGTCAGTGCCCTCTCCAACACCAATCCCGTTCACTGGAACTACTGCCTGCGCTCCTTTATCGAGGCAGGTTACGACCCGAGCGAACTCTTCGACTTCACCTGGCTCTCCTACGAGATGCATCTCGTCAAGCCCGATTCGGCGATGTTCGAGGCCATCCTGGCTGCTTCGGGCTATGTGCCCGACGAGACGCTCTTCGTCGACGACAACCACCAGAACTGTAAAGCGGCCGAGTCGTTCGGCGTCCACACGTTCTGTCCTCCCATCCGCAGCGACTGGACCGTTCAGATCCGCAAATATTTGCATTAGGCCTCTTCAATGGCTGATAAAAACCTCTACACACACAGTATGAATACGATTCTTCCGCAGCCGCTGGGCGGCATCATTCCTCCGCTCGTCACGCCCCTCAAGGACAACGAGACACTCGACATCGCATCGCTCGAACGGCTCATCAATCACCTCATCGAAGGGGGTGTGCACGGACTGTTCGTGCTGGGAACGACGGGCGAGGCACAGTCGCTCTCCTACAAGGTGCGTCATCAGATGATACGCGAAAGTTGCCGCATCAATGCCGGGCGGCTGCCCCTGCTGGCCTGCATCACCGACACCTCCATCGTCGAATCCATCAAGCTGGCCAACGTGGCTGCCGAATGCGGAGCAGCTGGCCTCGTGTCGGCACCGCCCTATTACTTCGCCACCGGACAGCCCGAACTGGCGCAGTTCTACGAGGAGCTTGTGCCGCAGCTTCCCCTGCCGCTCTTCCTCTACAACATGCCGTCGCACGTCAAGGTCAACTTCGCTCCCGACACCGTGGCACGTTTGGCACAGATGCCCCAGGTGGTAGGTCTCAAGGACTCATCGGCCAACGCCGTCTATTTCCAGAGTGTGGCCTATGCTGTTCGTCAGTCGGGGCGCAAGGACTTCGCCATGCTGTGCGGTCCCGAGGAGATCACGGGCGAATGTGTCCTGATGGGTGGTCATGGTGGCGTCAATGGTGGCGCCAACATGTTCCCCGAACTCTATGTAGCTATGTACAACGCGGCCCGTAGCGGCGACCTGGTCGAGCTGCGTCGTCTGCAGCAGTACATACTGCAGATCTCCGCATCGATCTACAGCATCGGGCATCATAGCTCCAGCTACCTCAAGGGCCTCAAGTGCGCCTGTTCGCTGCTCGGCATCATCGACGACGACTTCGTCGCATCGCCCTACTACAAGTTCTTCCAGCCCGAACGCGACAAGGTGCAGGCCGCTCTCGATCGTCTCCCCATCCGCAACGGCAAGCTGGACATCTTCCAATAATCCCCGTGTGTTTCCTTGGCAGCCGTCTTTGGCTGCCCTCAACTCCCCCCCTCCGTCCTCACGGCAGCCATGTTTGGCTGCCCCAAAATCACCCCCCCCCGCATGAACCTCATCGATTTCATCGTCTTCCTCGTCTTCACAGGCGGCATTGTCCTCTATGGATGCAGTTTCTTCGACAAGAAGGCCTCGTCGAAGGACTTCACCACCGCGGGCAAGAGCATCCCGGGGTGGGTGGTCGGCATGAGCATCTTCTCGACCTACGTCAGCTCCATCAGCTATCTGGGCAATCCCGGCAAATCCTACGCAGGCGACTGGAATCCCTTCGTCTTTGGTCTATCCATCCCCATCGCGTCCTACTTCGCCGCCAAATATTTTGTGCCGTTCTATCGCACGGGAGGTTCGGTGAGCGCCTATTCCTTCCTCGAGGACCGCTTCGGGGCCTGGGCGCGCTTCTATGCCTCGGCGTGCTATCTGCTCACCCAGATTGCCCGCATGGGCTCCATCCTGTTCCTGCTCGCCATGCCAATGAACATCCTGATGGGCTGGGACCTTCGCACGGTCATCGTCGTCACCTCCATCGCCATCATCGTCTATTCGATGCTCGGCGGCATGAAGGCCGTCATCTGGACCGAAGCCATCCAGGGCTTTATCCTCATCGGCGGCGCCTTGGTCTGCCTCGGTGTGCTGCTCTTCTCGATGCCCGAAGGACCCATGCAGACGTTCCGCATCGGGTTCAGCACGCTCGATGAATTCGGTCGTTCGAAGTTCTCGCTCGGCTCGTTCGAGCTGTTCGACCTGCGCCATTCCACGTTCTGGGTTTGCCTGATCTACGGTATCTTCATCAACCTCCAGAACTACGGCATCGACCAGAACTATGTGCAGCGCTACCATACTGCCAAGACCGAACGCGAGGCGAAGCACGCCGCCCTCTTCGGCGGTTGGCTCTTCATCCCGGTCAGTGCTGTCTTCTTCCTCATCGGCACGGCACTCTTTGCCTACTATCAGGTGATGCCCGACCCGCAGGTGGATGCCTTCAATGCAGCAAATAAGCCCGATTACGTCTTCCCATACTTCATGGTAAACGTGCTGCCTACTGGTCTGACAGGCCTGCTGATTGCTTCGGTGTTTGCAGCAGGAATGTCCACGGTGGCCACTTCGGTGACTTCGTGTTCGACCATCATTCTTACCGACTATTGGACTCGATTGCGTCGCAAGGTTCATCGTCCTGGCCATACTCACGACGATGGGGTAGGCGATCGTGAACATCTCATTGTGCTCAAGGTTAGTTCGGTGGTTATTGGCACGCTTGGCATCATCGTGGCCTTGGCACTTGTTAATGTCGATTCGATTCTCGATGCTTGGTGGAAGCTCTCATCCATCTTCTCGGGCGGTATGCTCGGCCTGTTCCTGTTGGGCTACATGGCCAAGCGTGTCAAGAACATCCATGCACTGCTGGGCGTCATCTGCGGCTTTGCTGTCATCGCATGGATCTCGGCCTGGAAATGGCTTGGCCTGCCCGACCCGGGGCTCCACGAGTACCTCGCTATCGTCCTTGGCACGATGACCATCTTCCTCGTCGGCTTCTTCCTGGCATTGGTTTTCCATAAAAAAAGTTGATAGATTCTCTATATTTCCTATAGTTACTATATTCACTATAGTTACTATAAAAAGAAAAGCAAAAAATATTACAGAAATAAATGTACTACGTCGAAAAAACCATGGAGATCTCAGGCTCCCATTACCTGAGACTTTCGCATCAGAGCAAATGTGAGAACCTGCACGGCCACAACTGGATCGTGAAGGTCTATTGCAAGTCACGCGAACTGAACGAGGACGGTATGGTGGTCGATTTCACCGAAGTGAAGCGCATCGTTCACGGTACGCTCGACCATCAGGACCTTAACGCTATCCTTCCTTTCAATCCTACTGCCGAAAATATTGCACACTGGATTGTCGAGAAGGTACCTAATTGCTACAAGGCTTCCGTACAGGAGAGTTCCGGAAATGTCGCTATCTACGAGCGTGACGAATAATTGTTAATCGTTAATTATTGATTGTTAATTGAAAGTCAACGAGATTTTCTATTCGCTGCAAGGCGAAGGCCATTACACGGGAACGCCTGCCGTCTTCGTGCGTTTCGCAGGGTGTAACCTGCGTTGCTGGTTCTGCGACACCGATTTTGAAAAAGGTGTTGAGATGAGCGAAGACGAGATTGTTGAGGCTGTGCTCCAATATCCCACGCGATATGTCGTCATCACAGGCGGCGAACCCACTTTGCAGATCACAGCATCGTTGTGCGACAAGCTGCAT
>JAEEUA010000250.1 GCA_016286775.1 Bacteroidales bacterium | reverse complement strand
TCCTGTGCCTCCATCGGACGATCCTTGTAGATCTTGAGATATTCGGCCTCCATCTCGAGCTGACGCTGGTCGTTCTCGGCCTCGAGCTTGGCATAGGCTGCCTTGATGATGGGAGCATAGGCATTGTAGTTCATCATGCCGAGCGTCATCACCCTACGGAACTTCCAATAGGCCGACTTGTTGTCAGCACGTCCCACACTGCCCACCATGTAAGGCTTCGGATAACTCTTCACGCCCTGATAAAGTGGCAGGAACACGCTGAGGTCGGCCATACCGAAGGCCACATATGAGATGCAGCCGATGGCCTTTGGCAACCATGGGCGATACTGCATGATATGGGTCTGCTGGGTGCGGAAGATGCTGACGGGACGATAAGGTTCCTTTCCGTTCGAATGGAGGTAGGGATCGTGCTCCGTGCCATCGTAGTGGAAACGGAAAGCGGCGCGCATATCCTGCAGCGTAATCTTGCGCTTGGCCTCAGCAAAGACAGGGAAGGTATTCTTCGTCACATCCTGCACCATGTCGGGAGTGAACAGTTGCTGCAATCCCCAGACACGCGGATAGTTGTAGGTGGTGTCGAGTTTTTCATCGCGCTGATATACCTCGTGGAAATCAAACTTGCCCTTGCCGTCCCATAATCCGTTCTCCTTGGCAAACTCCATCAGACGAGGAGCAGCCATAAAGTTATCCTTATCGTTGGGATCATAGTCGCGGTAACGGCTCTGGTTGCCTGTCACAAAATACTTGTCCTTGGGGATACGGGTAGCGAGCCAGAGGTGACCGCAGCAGTTCTCGAGATACCAAGTCTCGTTCTCGTCGATGAAGCCGATGCCAAAGCCTTCGGCAGAACCGTAATATTCGATGAGCGAACCCAGTCGGGCCACACCTTCACGTGCAGTGTGAATATAAGGCAAAACGATGTTGAACGTACAGTTTTCGGCAAGTCCATCAGCCACATAGGGGTCTTTTGCCAAGGCCTTGTCGCTACTGAAGATGGTCTCGGTCGAACTCATACCGACACCTGCCGAATTAAAACCACAGCTGCCCCATTCGCCTGGGAACTGGGTGTCGGGCATCGCCGTATAACCCAAAGCCTTCTTCGGCAACGGGCAATGGAAAGCACTGTCCTTGGCCTCGAATTCCTCGGGACCGAAATTAGTATCTTCATACACCTCGAAGTTGATTGAAGTCATCGATGTGAAGTCACTCGAACGGCCCATCAATCGGCTGCCGTCGGCACTCTGCTCTTCACCTACAATGATAGTCGTACACTCGGAAGTAAGTTTGTTCTCGCGCTTTGTTTCGTCTTTTTTCATATCGGTATTGTTTGGTTTATTATAACTATAATAACGCATTCTCGCGAAGATTATTGCCCAATTAAGTAATAAAGCATAATTTTTTAGGAAAAACATGCAGAATTCTAAAAAAAATCATTATCTTTGCAGCGCACTCCAAATGGCAAACAACATGAAAACCCGCGCACTCCTCGTCATCCTGCTGATGACAATTTGTTTCATCGTCAAAGCCGCTGACGGCACAACGACCTACAACGGCACATTGTCGGACATCCAGATGAACGACAAGACGTTCCCTGCCCTGCCCGACAAGACGTTCACCCTCACTTTGTCATCTGCAGACAAGGGAGTCATCGACGGTGAAGTGGGACGAATCGGCAAGATGCCGGGCACACTGCATTTCACCATTCCCGTGACCCTGGCTCACGACGGCACGCTGAAGGCGGCTAAAGGTATCGAAGCCGGCAAGATGACCATGAGCATCGGCCTCACCCGCAAACTCGTGACCGAAGGCTTCTCGGGAAGTGTGCGCGACGGACAACTGCATTTCGTCCTCCATGTCACCAGTTCGATGCTTGGCATCACGATGGCAGATGCCACGCTGACATTCGATGGCGAATTGAAATGAGTACCTAAAAACAGGTATTTTCATCCGCCCGTTGCTCTTTTTGTACCTTTGGAATGCGACTGTAAAGAAAAATCGATTAACTTTGCAGCCTATATTGCACAATAGTATTCATACAAATTGCATACAGAATGAAGAACAGATTCCGCTCTTCGGTCCAATACCTTTTGCCCGTCTTCACCTTGTTGCTGTCGGTTGCCTTTGCGCCACTTGCAAATGCACAGGATCACCACGAACGTCGCGAAGTGAAACGCATTGCTGCCCGCAGGGGTGGCAGGACAATTACCCTGACCCTTCTTGACAACAACGACCGCGAGCCACTCATCATGGCTAATTGCCAGTTGAAGCCTCTGGGAGCCTACGCTGCCACCAGCCTCGACGGCGTGGCCACTTTCGAGAACATCCCCAACGGCGAATGGACCCTCGAAGTGACCTACGTTGGTTACGAGACGCTGACCCACAACATCGTCATGGCTGGCGAAGACGTGCGTCTCACCCTCGGCATGAAGGCCCAGACGCTGTCGCTCCACGATGTGGAAGTGGTGGCAAGGCAGAGTGCGGCAGGCGAAGCAACAGCCTCGGTCATCGGCCGTCAGGCCATCGACCACCTGCAGGCTTTCAGTCTTGATGACATCATGCAGCTCGTACCGGGTGCCGACATGAAGGTCACCAACCTCACCTCGCAGTCGAATGTTCAGATCCGCTCGCTTGTCAACGACAACACCAATGCCTTTGGCGCAAGCATCGTCATGGACGGCGTGCCCATGTCGAACAATGGAGCCATGACGCAGGGCGGTTTCAGCAGCACAGCCTTTGTGGGTACCGACACCCGACAGATCAGCGCCGACGACATCGAGTCGGTCGAGGTGGTGCGCGGCATTCCTTCGGCTGAATACGGCGACCTCACCAGCGGTCTCGTTGTGGTCCACTCGAAGGTGGGTGTCACCCCCTGGCAGGTCAAGGCGAAGATCAATCCTTCGGGACAGAACTATTCGGTGGGCAAAGGCTTTCCTGCGGGCCGATGGGGAACCGTCAACTTCAACCTCGACTACGCACAGGCCTGGGGTGACCCGCGACAGAAGACCAAGTCGTTCGACCGTTACTCGGGTTCCATAGGTTGGAGCATCGACCCTACTCGTCGCTTCAACATGACCACAAAGGTGCGCTTCAACCTCGGTAAGGACTGGAACGGCAACGACCCCGATGCCATCGACGACGGCACCTTCAGCAGCTCCAAGAACCAGACCATTTCGCTGACTCATAACGGCAAGTGGTCGCTCAACATGCCTTTCTCGCGCTCACTTACCTACACCATCGGCTTGAGCCTTAACCGCATGAAGTCGCGACAGAGCTCCATCGTACCCAATCCTTCTGGTCTCCTCCCCATCCTCACCGCTCGCGAAACAGGATACTTTGCAATACCCTGGATGACTTCGTCGTATGCAGCCAGCGGAGGTACCACAAGCACTCCAGGCAACATCTTCCTGAAGGTGGGCAACGACTTCTTCATCAAGGCAGGACCGACAAGGCAACGCTTCAAGCTGGGCGTCGATTACCATTTCGACTGGAACAACGGTATCGGCTACTACAATGACGACGAGCGCCAACCCCTCCGTCCCAACAGCAGCGGACGTCCGCGTTCGTTCAAGGAAATCCCGGGTGTTCATCAGTTCAATGCCTTTGCCGAAGACAACTTCACGTGGCAGATCAACAAGGTGAACAAACTGAAGGTGCAGGCAGGTTTGCGCTTCACCAGTTTCCAGCTATTCAAGGATGAAGCCACCTACGCGCTTTCACCCCGTTTCAACACATCGTTCACCGTCACCCGATGGCTCGATATCCGCGCAGGCTTTGGCCTTAACTCCAAGACACCCGGCATGGACTACCTCTATCCCGACAAGAAGTACACCGACCGCGTGGCAGCCAACTATCTCCCTCAGGACAATCCCGCCGGCCAACTCCTCGTCTATCACACCAACGTCTATGAAGTGGCACGCACCGAAGGACTCAAGAACGCCACCAACTACAAGACCGAAGTCGGCATCGACATCAAGTTGCCCGGCGACCGTCGGATGAGCATCCTTGCCTATTACGACAAGACGCCCACCGGCTTCAGCGCAGCCACCGAATACACCACCTACACGGCCAATTTCTACGACCTTTCTGCCGGATTGACCCCAGTCAGCGGTGCTGCAACCATCATCGATTACGTTAATCCCGCACGCATC
>JAEEUA010000049.1 GCA_016286775.1 Bacteroidales bacterium | reverse complement strand
GTGAAAGGAAGAAGGGGTTCGAGAGGTTTGAAGGGTTTAATCCCTCTTCTTGACCTGTGGGAGGAACTCAGCCTCGAGTTTGGCATAGTTCTCGACAAACCACTTGTGCCAGTAGCGCGTCAGCTCACCATGCGTCTCGCCCATCACGCCGTCGTCGAACGACACGCGCTTGCCAATCTCGATGCACTCGGGCCCTGGCGACAGGCAAAAGTCCTTCTTGGGCAGCAGGTAGCCTGTCCCAAAGATGGTCACCGGGACGATGTCGCACCGAAGTTTTTCGGCCAGATGGAACGCACCCCGGCGGAACTTGTGCACCTGGAAATCTTCCGAGCGGGTGCCCTCGGGGAAGATGAGCACCGAATAGCCACGCTTCATGACCTTGCTGATATGTGCCAGCATCTCATCCATCGGCATCGTGGCTGGGAAGAAGTCGGCAAAACGCACCACATGGCCGTAGATCTTGCTGTCCCACACCCATTGTCCCGTCATCACAACCAATCGGTTGGTGAGCATCAGCGTAGCAGGGAGGTCGAGCAGCGACTGATGGTTGGCAATGATGAGGGCGGGCTTCTTGAACGTCTCCTCGTGCGGGTTGCGCAGAATCGGGTTGACGCCAGTCACGCAGTGATAGGCAAAGAAGCGGCAGAATCGGCGGATATGGCGATGCAGACGATAACGTACACGTTCGTTATCGCCAAACCACGCATAGATCCTTGCCAGAGGGGCAATGATGAAGAAGATGTATCCGACAAGGATGCCAAATTCAAGATACGTGATGATTAGTCTGAACCACCGGGGCATAGGCTGGGAGGGTTAAGAGGGGTTCGAAAGGTTTGAAGGGTTTGAAAGATTCGAAGGGTTGCTTCCTTCGATGCGCGAAAGCAAAGGTTGGAGCGAAAGGTTCATCAGAATCTGACGCCAAAGAAGAAGCGCGAGGACCAGTCGAAGGTATAGAGCGAGAACTTCTCCTTTTCGGGGAACGAATCGATGTTGGCATAGGCCATCACGCCCGTCACATAGCGGCTGAAGTTATAGACGAAGCTCGAATGGAGGGTCCCGTTGAACGCCAGTTTCTGGCCGATGGCCACAGCCTGCCTCTCGTTCTGCGGGAGTCGGACATCGCCGTCCCAGACGGACTTGTCATAATAGCTGCGGTTCCTATGCCAGACCGAGAGCATCGGCATGGCAGAGAAATGCAGCAGAAAACGCCCTTCGTGGAAGATGAAGTTATAGGCATATCCTCCACCCAGACTGACCTGCGTCTGCGAGAGCCGATTGAAAAGCACCCGACCCTTCGTGCCCGCATCGATTTCTTCCTGAGCCATGAAGAACTGCAGCTGGTCACCATCGATGGTGGTGGACGAATGCCGATAGTTTAGGATGGCCAGCCACGACCCGCTGCTCTTCTTCTGGATGATCGTGTGCGACATGGCAGCCGGGAGCGAGAAGCGCTTGCGTCCGAAGACGTAGTAGAAATTGCCCAGCACCAGCCGATGCCGGCTATTCTTCGTCCGGATCTTGTATCCTTCCTCGATGCCATCCAGCTCGACGTCGAGTGTGCCGCTGAGTGTCGTGGATTTGTGGATGCGCGTCTCCAGTCCATAGCCTTGCCCGTAGGAGCAGAACGACCATTCCGTGTCGCCATGTTTTGAAAGGTCCTTCGAATAGCTCAGACCCCAACCTCGATAGGAGATGCCTGCTGAAAACAAGGTCGTAACCCGCGTATGCAGCCTGCCCGAAACGGTCGCCGTGCCCAGCTCCGTCATACCCTGGTCGTAGGTCAGGAAGGCATTCGTTCCCGTCAGATAGACGTTGCCATAGCCGATAAAGCCTTCCTTCGGCAGATGCAGGTAGGTCGTGTCACACCCCTTGATGTCAGCGCTGTCCACCCAGTTCTTCAGGGCTCGCCAGAAGCCATCTGCCTGCGCCTCCAGAGTCGCAGCAGACAGGAGGACAAGCAGCAGCATACGAAGGAAGAACTTTCTTGACATGATCTGTACAAAGCAAGGGGTATAAAGGGATTAACGCGAACTGAGATCCTGGAGGATCGTGTTGAGCTCCGAATCGCTGGTCACCAGCACAGCACGAGCCTTAGAACCGCTGTAAGGTCCTACGATGCCGGCAGCCTCCAGCTGGTCCATGATGCGTCCGGCACGGTTGTAGCCGATCTGGAACTTGCGCTGTATCATCGACGTAGAGCCCTGGCCCGTGGCCACCACAAGCTCGGCACATTCGTTGAAGAGCGGGTCAAGCTGATGCAGATCGACGGCTTCACCACTGCTGTCGCCGCCTTCACCCTCCTGAATCTTCGGTTCGGGCAGGATGAGCGCGGTGGGATAGCCCTGTTGTTCGGAGATGAAGCGGTTGATGCGAACCACTTCCGGCGTATCGACAAAGGCACACTGTACACGGGTGGGCACACTGCCCGTCGAAAACAGCAGGTCGCCACGTCCGATCAGGTTCTGAGCACCCGGCTGGTCGAGGATGATACCCGAATCGATACCCGATGCCACACGGAACGCCATCCTGGCAGGGAAATTGGCCTTGATGATGCCTGTCACAATCTTGGCCGAAGGACGCTGTGTGGCAATAATCATGTGGATGCCCACGGCACGAGCCTTCTGGGCAATGCGGGCGATGGGAAGCTCCACCTCCTTGCCTGCCGTCATAATCAGGTCACCATACTCGTCGATAATGGCCACAATGTAGGGCAGGTAGCGATGGTTGGTGCCCTCCCGGCTGCCGATAGGTGCCGAGATGTGCTTGCGCGGATTCAGCTGGCGATGGATGAACTTCTCGTTGTACTCCTTGATGTTGCGCACGCCGGCATCCTCCACCAGTGCATAGCGGTCCTCCATCTCTGCACAAAGCGACTTCAGGATATCCACCGTCTTGGTGACATCGGTGATGATGGGGTTATCCTGATCGGGCAGCTTGGCCAGATAGTGCTTCTCGATGGTCTTGTAGATGCTGAACTCCACCATCTTCGGATCGACCAGCACGATCTTGAGCTGCGAAGGATGCTTCTTGTAGAGTAGCGAGGTGATGATGGCATTCAGGCCCACCGACTTGCCCTGTCCCGTGGCACCTGCCACAAGGAGGTGGGGCGCCTTGGTAAGGTCGAAGGTGAACACCTCGTTCATGATGGTCTTGCCCAGCGCAATGGGCAGGTCGTACTTCGACTCCTGGAAGGCACGCGAAGCGATACAATCGCGCATCGACACGGTCTGCGGATCGTTGTTGGGCACTTCGATTCCGATGGCCGACTTGCCGGGAATCGGAGCGATGATGCGGATGCCTGACTTCGAGGCAATCGACATGGCAATCTCATCGCTCAAGTTCTTCACGCGGCTGATCTTCGTGCCACTTTCGAGCACGATTTCGAAGAGCGTGATCGTGGGACCCACAGTGGCTGAGATCGACTGAATCTCGATGCCATAGTCCGACAGCGTCTGCTTGATCTTCTCCTTGTTGGCCGTCTGCTCATCCATGTCGATCGACGAATGGTTCGGATAGGACCTCAGCAGGTCGAAGGTGGGGAACTTGTAGTGGCTGAGGTCAGCCGTGGGGTCATAATCGGTCTGGGGAAGGTCTTCGGTGGTTTCGGCGACTGGCAGCTTTACCGTATCGGTCTTGCCAGTCTTAACCACAAAAACCGGGTCATCGCCTTCCTTGTTCTTCTTCTCGCCCGGCTTGTCCTGTCCCTTTTCCCCGTCCTTCTTTTCGGGAGTATCAAACTTGACCACCACCGGTTCATCGTCCACCTGTGTGGTCTCTATCGGCTCGCTGACAGGAGGCACAACTGTCACAAGGACGGGATTGTCTCCCTCGTCGCCCGACGCGGGTTCAACGGGCTCATCGGGCTGGATTTCAGTCTGCTGAGCCAGTCGCTGGGCTTCGAGCTCAGCCTCACGCTCGGCTTTCTCCTGCTTGCGTTTTTCCACGCGGCGCTCGAGCCAGGGAATCAGGCCGAACAGGGTGCGTGTCTTCTCGATAGTGCTGTCGAACATGAACGTACAGATGATCAGTGCCGAAGCAATCAGGAACAGTACCAGGCCCGGCACATGCAGGTTGGTGACCAGCAGCTGTGTCAGCTCGTAGCCGTGCTTGCCGCCCAGATAGAGGAAGTTCGACTGCAACGCCGTGCCGAACAGCGTGTCGCTGATGTAGCACACCGAGCTCAAGAAGAGCGACAGCCAGATCACCATGAACGAGGTGCGCACAAACGAACCCAGCATTCGGGGCAGACGCCCGGCCAGCATCAGTTCACGTCCGAAGCGGAACATCAGCCCTACAAAAAGCAGTACGGGCAGGCCGAGCCAGCGGTTGACACACCATTCCGATGTGAAGGCGCCGAAGGTGCCCACCCAGTTGTGCACCTTGTTGTTCGGCAGGAATATCTTGTACCACGTCAGGTGCTCAAGTATCGCCTGGTCATCCTTTCCGGTGACCACAAACGAGATGAATCCGATGCCCAGCAGTGCGGACAACAGGATGACGATAAGTCCTGCGACGAACTTTGACTGTTCGCCGCGCAGGAAGGTCAGGAAGCGTGACGGCTTCTTTTCTGCCTTGCCCTTTGCATTTTTCTCCTTGGGAGCAGTAGTGTTCTTTTCTTTGCCCATTCTAATTAGTTTTTCCAAAACATAGGTGTAAATATAACCATGACAGTAAATATCTCAAGTCGTCCCACCAGCATCATGAAGCTGAGGTACCATTTGGCTGCATCCGGCAACCATGCCCAGGTGAAGGCGGGGCCCGTGTCGCCCAGGGCAGGACCCGTGTTGCCAAGTGCCGAGATGGCGGTGCCGATAGCGGTTTCGAAATTGAGGCCGAAGCACTGCAGGATGAAGATCGACACGACCAGCAGCATCAGGTAGATTGACAGCATGGCCAGGATCTTGAAGACAGCATCGTCCGACAGAGCCTGCCCGTTCAGTCGCACGTTGTTGTACGAACGTGGCAGCAGGGCATGCAGGAACTGGTTGCGGGCATTCTTGATCAGCACCACAAAGCGCACCACCTTCAGACCACCTGCCGTACTCGACGAACAGCCGCCCATCACCATCATCAGCAACGTCGGAAGCCAGAAGATCGAGCCCCACACGTTGTAGTCGAAGTACTCAGCCTGGTAACCAGCACTCGAGATGATGGTCAGCGTATGGAACAGCGAGGCTCGCAGCGTGCACTCCAGCGAACCATCGCCCAGCGTGGCCATGTCGTCGGCAGGTATCAGCCCGTTCTGGCGCGTCAGGTAGCTCAGCAGCATGAACAGCAGCGTGAAAGCCACCACAGCTCCGCCGAACCAGCGCAGCTCCTCGTTCTTCCACATCAGTCCCACATGGCCCTTCGACAGCATGTAGAACAGGTTGAAGTTGACCGAAGTCAGGAAGAGGAAGACGATGCAGACATATTCGATATAGGCCGAATGGAAATGCCCGATGGAGTCCGAATGGGTCGAGAATCCACCCGATGCCATCGTCGAGAACGAATGGCAGACGGCATCGAACCAGTCCATGTCACCCAGCACATACAGTCCCGCACAGGCCAGGGTCAGAACCATATAGATGCCCCACAGGCGGCGTGCCGTCTCGTCGATCTTCGGTCGAAGCTTATCAACCGACAGGCCGTTTGTCTCGGCTCCAAACACCTGCGTGGCGCCCGCTCCGATCAGGGGCAGCAGGGCCAGGCTGAAGACCACGATGCCCAGACCGCCCATCCATTGCATCAGATGGCGCCAGAACAAGATGCCGTGCGGTTGCATCTCCAGGTCGGTGATGGTTGTGCAGCCCGTCGTCGTGAATCCCGACATCGCTTCGAGGAAGGCACTCGACAGGTCGTCGCAGGCCCCCGACAGCCGAAGCGGTATCATGGCAAGCAGGCAGAACACCAGCCACGCCATCGAAACCACCAGGAAGCCCTCGCGCGTCGTGATCTTCGTCGAATGTTCGCGGCTGCCGTACCACGCGCCAAAGCCCAGCGCAGCAGTGACCACCGTTCCCAGCAGCAGCGTCCACCAGTCGCTCTCGCCCGCCGTATAGTGGTAATAGAGCGCCACCGCAGTGCTCAGGCCCATGAAGCCAGCCTCCATGAGCAGCAGGACACCGAAGATGTAGCGAATCAGCCGCCAGTTGATTTTCATTTTTTTCAAGAATTATAGCCACTATAGATACTATAGCCGAAATAGCTACTATAGCCACTATCGCCCATCAGACGAAGAGCTCCTGCACATCGGCGATGCTCTCGTTGCGACAGATCACTACCACCTGGTCGCCCGCCTGGATATGGGTATGGCCGGTGACGGTCTGTCCCACCCCGTTGCGCACCATGCCGCCTAAGGTGATGCCCTTGGGCAGGCGCTGCTCCATCACCGGCTTGAGGGTGATGGACGAGTTGTTCTGGGCCGTGAGGTCAACCACCTCGGCGTCAATCAGGCTGAAGCACTTCGCGTTCGTCTTGTCCGACTCCAGCAGGATCTGGTAGATCGAAGCTGCCGTGAGCGACTTCTTGTTTACCGTCGAGCCGATGTTGAGGTTCTGTGCCATGGTGACCTGCTCCACGTCGCCCACTTCGACGATGCTCTTGCCGACGCCCATCTTCTTGGCGGTCAGGCAGGCCAGGATGTTCGAATCCGAATCGAGCCCAACGGCCACAAATGCATCGTGTTCGTTGATGTTCAGGTCGTTCAGCGTCTCGATGTAGTTCTTCATGCCCCGCACCACCTTTGCCTTGGGCAGCTTGTCCATCACGTGGTTGGCGCTGTCCAGATCGTCCTCGATGAAGACGATGTCGTAATGACGCTTCAGATAGTAGCAGAGCTGGATGCCCAGTCGGTTGCCGCCAAGGATGATGATGCGGTGCAGGTCGCGGTTCTTCTTTCCGCACGCGAAGCGCACCACGTCGGCCTTGTTGGGCAGGGTGACGAAATAGACCAGGTCCTCGGCCTCCACCCTGTCGTTGCCGTTGGGGATGATCAGGTCCTCGTCGCGCTTGATGGCAGCCACATGGAACGAATCGTGGTGCATCCGTCCGATGTCCATCAGCTTCTGCCCCACAATGGGAGCCCCTTCTCGAACCTTTACGGCCAGGAGCAGCAGGCAGCCGTCGCAGAGCGAGATGCTCTGCCGGGCCCACGGGCGGGCAATGGCATTGGCAATGAACTGTCCACCCAGCATCTCAGGATAGACGAGGTCGCTGATGCCGATGCGCTTGTAGAAGTCGGCCGTTTCGGCCTTTTGCGTCTCGTAGTTGTCCACACGGGCCATCGTGCGACGTGCACCCAGGTTGGCAGCCAGGATGCAGGCGTGGATGTTGGTGCTCTCGTCGGGCGTCACGGCAATGAAGAGGTTGCACTCGGGCACGCCAGCCTCCGTCAAAGCGTGGATGCTGGTGGGCTTGCCGGCCATGGTCATCAGGTTCATGAAGGTCAGCTGCGAGATGAGGTTCATGTCCGAATCCATCAGCACGACATCATGATTCTCCTTGGCCAACAGCTTGGCAAGATGTGTTCCCACTTCCTGGGCGCCTGCTATAACAATCTTCATTGTTTTTATTTCCGATAATTACGATCTCTCCGAGCACTCGAATTACTCTTTGACTATCGCCCGGGCGATGCTTCGCGCATCGATGCCGCACATCCGGTAGAGCTCGCTCACCGAACCCTGGGTGATGAACTCGTCGGGGATGCCCAGGCAGCGGATCTGTCCCGTGTAGCCCTGTCGGTTTGCCTCCTCGAGAATGGCGCTGCCGAAGCCGCCTGCCAGGGCGCCGTCTTCCACAGTCACCACGCGCGTGTACTTTTTAAATATATGTTCCAGGAGCGCCGTGTCGAGTGGCTTGCAGAACACCATGTCGTAGTGGGCGACGCCCTGCTTCCCGAGGGTTTGTCCGTCGTCGGTCTTGAGGCCGGCCTTCGCCAGGTCGATGGCCTTGGCAGCTTCCATACCAATCGGGCCCAGGGTGAGCACAGCCGTGTCGCCATTCCCTTCCCGCAGGCAGTAGCCCCGGCCTATCTCGACGGGTTCGAGAGCATTCTTCCAGTTGGGGTTGCCATCGGCATCCGAGCCTCCGATGCTGCCTCGTCCACGCGGATAGCGGATCATGAACGGCCCGTCGGCCACCTCCACGGCCGTTGCCATCAGCTTGCGCAGCCAGTGCTCGTCGAGGGGCGAGCAGACTGTCATGCCCGGGATGGCACGGAAGTAGGGGATGTCAAGCACGCCGTGGTGCGTAGGTCCGTCGGCACCGACGATACCTGCACGGTCCAGACAGAACACCACGTGCAGGTGCTGGAGCGACACATCGTTCACCACCTGGTCGATGGCACGCTGCATAAAGGTCGAATAGATGTTGCAGAAGGGCAGCATCCCCTCCTTGGCAAGGCCGCCGCTGAAGGTCACGGCGTGTTCCTCGGCGATACCCACGTCGAACGTGCGGTCGGGGAAGCGCTCCATCAGGTAGGTCATCGAGCAGCCCGTCGGCATGGCGGGCGTGACGCCCACGATGCGTGTGTTCTTTTCGGCCAGCTCCACCAGCGTCTTGCCGAAGACGTCCTGGAACTTGGCAGGCTGTCCCTCGGTGCTCTCCTTCACGCGTTCGCCCGTCACGGGGTCGAACTTGCCGGGTGCATGCCAGATGGTGGCCTCCTCCTCGGCACGCTGGAAGCCCTTGCCCTTGATGGTGCAGACGTGCAGCATCTTCGGTCCTTCCAGGTCCTTGATCTTGCGCAAGGTCTTCACCAGCGAAACCACATTGTGCCCATCGACGGGTCCGAAGTAGCGGATGTCGAGGCCCTCGAAGATGTTCTGTCGGCGCGAGAAGAACGACTTGATGCTGTTCGTGAAGCGAATCAGCGCACGGCGCAGGCTGTCGCTGATCAGGCCGTGGCGCTTCAGGGCGTTGTAGGCCTTGTAGCGCAGCAGGTTGTAGCGCTGGCTGGTCGTGATGCGCGTCAGGTAGTGGTAGAGGGCGCCCACGTTCTGGTCGATGGCCATCTGGTTGTCGTTGAGGACGATGAGCAGGTCGTTGGGGTGCGACGAAGCATTGTTCAGGCCCTCAAAGGCCATGCCGCCGCTGATCGAGGCATCACCGATCACGGCCACCACCTTCCTCTTGTTGCCCTCCAGCTTGTTGGCCACAGCCATACCCAGGGCAGCCGAGATGCTGTTCGAGGCATGGCCCGTCGAGAACGTGTCGTATTCGCTCTCCTTCGGGGTGGGGAATCCGCTCAGGCCGCCCAGCTGACGCAGGGTGTGGAACTTGTCGCGTCGTCCGGTCAGAATCTTGTGGGCATAGGCCTGATGTCCCACGTCCCACACCAGGCGGTCGTCGGGCGTGTCATAGACGTAGTGCAGCGCCACGATGATCTCGATGGCGCCCAGGCTCGAAGCGAAGTGTCCCGGATGGACGCTCACCTGTTCGATGATGAACTGTCTGAGCGCCTGACAGACATCCGGCAGCTGCTCGACGGGCAGTTGTCGCAAGTCTGCAGGACTATCAATCCGGTCCAGTATGTCTTTATATTTTTCTTCCAAAATTATATTCTTTTCAAACCCCTCAAACCTTTCAAACCTCTCTTAACCCCTCTTAACCTCTCAAACCTCTCTTAACCTCTCTTAACCCCTCTTAACCTCTCTTAACCTCTCTTAACCTCTCAACCCCTCCAACACCAGCACCCCCTCGGGACCCATATTGAACAGCAGGTCGAGGATGCTGACGTCTGGCAGGAAAGGCTGGCGGCCTTCAGCGCCCGCCACCTGGTAGTAGGGAGGCACCTCCACCCTGCCCAGGGCAGGTCGAAGGGCTTCGGGTCGAAACGAACCGTTCGGGGCGACGCAGGCCAAGGGTCCCATCCATTGTTCCGAATAGCGGACCTTTGGTTCGAAGCCGATTTCGCGACAGATGTGTCGGCGCAGGGCCTCGTTCATGCCGAAGAGGGTGCCGTCGTGTCCGTGCAGGAACACTTCGCGCAGGTCGTCGATGTAGTATTCGTAGAAGGGCGAGTTGCCGTAGTAGGTGGCCCACGAGTAGAGGTGCTGGCGCTGCCAGTCGCCGTGGCTGCTCAGGCGCACTTCGTCGATGGGCATCTTCAGCTTGTTGCCCTTCTCCACGTTCACCGAGAGTGTCTGCGGCCCCTGGTCGGTGGCAATGGTGCAGCGCGTGCGCAGCGTCTGTTTCGTGTAGTGTTCGTGCGCCTCGATCACCACGTCGTCCGCCAGGTAGAGCACGGCGTAGTACGACACCGGGGCCAGATAGGCTGTGGGGAGAACGATCTGCGACATCAGAGCCCCTTCACTTTCTTCAGCCAGCGGTCCTTGCGCCATTCGCCCGTCTCCTGGTTGATCGAGAACCAGACGAAGAGCGGGGTGCCGACGATGTGGTCCTCGGGCACGAAGCCCCAGTAGCGCGAGTCGAGCGAGTTGTCGCGGTTGTCGCCCATCATCCAGTAGTAGTCGTAGCCGAAGATGAACTCCTGGGCCTCGTGGCCGTTCAGCTCATACCGGTCCTTGCCGAGGCGCACCAGCCGGTTGCCCTGGCCGTCGCCCGTTGCCTGGTTGGGCTCATAGACGGTGATGCAGCGGCCGTAGAGCTTCACGTTCTCGTCGGTCAGCCGGATGCTCTTGCCGCGCTTCGGAATCCAGAGCGGTCCGAAGTTCGAACCCGTCCAGTCCGACAGCTCATCCTGCGGATAGACGGCACCGGGCGACTCCTGGTAGGGACTTTCCTTGATCCACTCCACCTTGCCCGACTTCTCGAGGCGTTCCACCATCTCGCGGGTGAGGTTCACCAGGTAGAGGGGGGCGAAGCGGCCCGTGACGCTGTCGGGACGAATGTCGTAGTAGTGGTAGAACGAGGCGTCCTGGATGGGTGTCACGTCCGAGCCCACCGAGCCGTTGCTGCTGCCCCGTGTATAGACGCCCATCCGCTTCCAGTCGCGTTCGCTGATGGGGTTGCCCTTGGTCAGCACCACGTAGCGCTGCTGCAGGTACTGCGGGTCGGGGAGCACCTTGCCGTCGATGAGCACCTTGCGGTCGATGATCTGCAGCGTCTCGCCCGGCATGCCCACCACGCGCTTCACGTAGTTCTCGCGGCGATCGACGGGGCGATAGACCACCTCGCCGAAGGTCTTCCGGTCGCTCCATACCTTGTCGCGTCCGTACATCTTGCAGAGGGTGTAGTAGTCGGGGTTCTCGCAGTTCACGCAGACGGTGTCACCGTTTGGGTAGTTGAACACCACGATGTCGTAGCGCTCCATCTTCGTCAGGCCCGGCATGCGGCGGTAGTTCACCTGCGGATGGGTGATGAAGCTCTTGCCCAGGCGCGTCGAACCGATCGACACCGTGTGCTGGAACAGGGGCAGCGAAAGGGGTGTCATGGGCACGCGCGGTCCGTAGTGGTATTTCGAAACCAGCAGGTAGTCGCCTGCCAGCATGGTCTTTTCGAGCGAAGTGGTCGGAATCTGGAAGTTCTGGAAGAAGAAGTTCTGCAGCACCCACACGGCCACCAGGGCGAAGACGATGGCATCGACCCACGACATCACGCCGCGCAGGAATCCGTTCTTGATGCCCTTCCACCAGTCCCATTTGATGAAGCGGGTCCAATAGACGTCCACCGCAAACGGGAGGACCAGGAAGGGTACGAACGAACCCATCCAGAGTGCGAACAGGATGATGGCAACAATCCAAAGCACCAGCCACACCTTGTCGCCCTTGGTCATCTTGCGGCCGAAGCCACGCGTTTCCTTTTCTGTATTTTCAGCCATTACGCTTTTCTATCAAGAATTAGAGAATTTGAGAATTTTGTGTAACTTTGTTAGGGGTCGCTCCTATATAAAAGATTATTTAGGTGAAAATGGATTGGAGACATTGGGCTTCAATAGCCCGTCTCTCAATCCGGAAAATGAGCAGGTATTGAACCTGCACATTTTCTCGCAGAAACAACCAGGCCATTGGGGCCGAGGTTGTCTGCATTTTCACCTTACTTTTATATCCCATAAATGTTTGCCAAATGGCAATGGGATTCAATTCGCGATAATTCGTGTTAAAGATGAATTGTTAGAACCTCATCAGGTCCTCCATCGAATAGACGCCCTTCTTGCCGTCGGCCATCCACTCGGCAGCCACCACGGCACCTAAGGCGAAGCCGCGGCGCGACTTGGCCGAATGCGTCATCGTGATCGTATCCACGTCGCTGTCGTAGGTCACCGTATGGATGCCCGGCACCTCGCCCCGGCGGAAGGCAGTCACCTCCAGTTCGTCGTCCCGATGGGAGGCGAACGTCGTGCCCACCTCGGCATTGCGGGCCACATCGACGCTTCCGTCCTCGTGCTGCCAGATGGCGGCCGTCTCCTTCCAGGTGCGCTTGCGGTCGAGGTTGTCGGTGATGGCGCCAGCCAGGGTGATGGCCGTGCCGCTGGGCGAGTCGAGCTTGTGGATGTGGTGCGTCTCCGCGAGGTTCACGTCGTACTGCGGATAGCGGTTCATGATGCGGGCAACAAACTTCTGCATCGCCACAAAGATGTTGACGCCAATCGAGAAGTTCGAGGCCCAGAAGAGCGAGCCGTCGGCCTTGGCCACCTCCTCCTTCACGCGGGGCAGCTCGTCGTACCAGCCCGTCGAACCCACCACCACGGTCATGCCCCGGTCGAGGCACTTGCGCACGTTGCCGAGGCACGTCTTGGGAGTCGTGAATTCGATGGCCACGTCGGCCGAGCGGAAGGCCTCGCTGTCGAAGTCCTCCTGGTTCTGGATGTCGATGGCGCAGACCACCTCATGTCCGCGGCTCTTCGCTATCTCTTCGATGATATGACCCATCTTGCCATATCCTATCAATGCAATCTTCATTTCTTTTTATAATCTTCGTTCAAACCAACAATTGTTAATTATTAATTGTTAATTGTTAATTCCCAATTGAACAGCCGTATATATCGGGGCAAATATACGCATTTTTTCTGACATTAGGACCAACTTTGGCAAAAAAACTGCTAAATTTGAATATTTTTACCTTTTTTCCCGTTGCATTTGACCGAAAAAACGTATATTTGCACCCTATAATTGACAATTTATCTTCGATCTACACCCCCACTACCCCATGGAAGAACTCATGTACTTTGTGTGGCAGCAGCGCCTCTTCCTCACCATCGAGACGACCGACCGGCAGCCGCTCGACATCCTCCACCCCGGGCTCCGCAACTACGATGCCGGGCCCGACTTCTTCAACGCCAAGGTCAGGCAGGACGGAATCGTTTGGGCAGGGAACGTAGAGATGCACGTCAAGGCATCCGACTGGTATCGCCACCATCATCAGGACGACCCCGCCTACGACTCCGTCATCCTCCACGTCGTCATGGAGCCCGATGTCGAGGTGCGGCTGCGCAACGGCACGGTTGTCAAGACCGTGGTGATGCACATCCCCGACGACCTGATGGTGCGCTATCGGCAGCTCTGCAGCGGCACGTCCGCCCCTCTCCTGCCCGGCCAGGTGCCCTCCTACTCGTCCATCTCCTGTTCCAGCCGCCTCAGCCAGGTGCCTCGCGTCGTGCTGCACGACTGGCTGACGGCCCTCTGCACCCAGCGGATGATCGAGAAGCTGGGACGCGTGCGCGACCTTGTCGAAGGTCAGCTCAAGGCATGGCCCGAAGCCTTCTTCGTCGTGCTCACACGCAGTCTCGGCACGGGTGTCAACAGCGACCAGATGGAGCGGTTGGCCCGCAGCCTGCCCTACAGCTGCCTGCTCCACCACAAGGACAACCTCTTGCAGATACAGGCCCTGCTGCTCGGCCAGGCCGGTTTGCTGCAGCAGGAGGATGCCGCTTCGAAGGACGCCGACCTGCAGCAGGAATGGCGGCTGATGCAGCGCGAATACGCCTTCCTGCGCCAGAAGTTCAACCTCACGCCACTCAATGGCAGCTATTGGAAGACGGGACGTGTGCGACCGCCCGCACAGCCCGAAGCTCGTCTGCGTGCCCTGGCGAAACTCATCTATGCCCATCAGGACCTTTTCGACGAAATCCTCGAAGCCCGGACCATCGCGCAGCTCGAAACGATCCTGGGCGGAAAGGGCCTCGGCCGGCAGACGGTACGCAGCCTCATCATCAACGCCGTCGTCCCGCTCCTGCTCGCCTATGCCCAGTGGCAGGGCGACGACGAACGCTGCGAAAAGGCCCTCAACCTGCTCGAGGAGCTGCCGCCCGAAAGCAACCGCTACATCCACCAATGGACCGAAGCAGGCATCGAAGCGAAGTCCGCCATGGACACCCAGGCCCTGCTCCATCTCTTCAAGAACTACTGCCAGCCCCACAAGTGCCTGCGCTGCCGCATCGGCTGCTGGCTCCTCAAGCAGCCCGACGCCACCCCATCCGACGAAGGAAGTCCCCTCCAGGTGTCGGACGAGCTGCCCTATTGACGCAGCCAAGTTGATCCATACGTTTCAAAAAAGTCGTGGCATGTCCTCCTTGGAACCTTGGGGGACATGCCTCGATTGGGAATAGGGATTCGATTTATTAGCAGTGCTCTTACTTCACGACGAACTTCCTGCCGTTGTGGATGTAGATGCCCGGTGCAGTTGGCATTGCTTCGTGACGGTTACCTCTAAGGTCGTACCAGCCCGCGCCTTCGGACGAGTTGGCGTTGACGACACTGATTCCATTCTCTTCGCCGAAGTTCAGGACGAAGGCCTTGATGGGCATCGATTGTTCATCGGCTTCGCCTGCGGTGATGCCTTCGGCCAGCTGGAAGTAGGCGCGCTGGCAACCGATGGTCATGGCCGACTGCGGATAGAAGAGCTGGTCGCCTTCACCCAGATAGAGCTTCGTGTTGTCGCCTTCGCTCGGGATGCTGACGGGGCTGTAGGTGCCCATGAAGGTGACGGTGCCTTCGAACTCCCAGGGCTGCAAATCGGGCAGGATTTGAACGTTTTGGAAGATGGGCTCGACGAGGTCGTCGCCATCGTAGCCGGTCCACCGGATGATATAGGGCACTCCTTTCGAGATCATTGGAACAGGGACGAAGTTGAGGGTGAGCGTGCCATCTTCGAGGATGGCGTGTTCGAGGGTGCGGACTTCGGCACCTGCCAATGGGCTATCCATAATAGCAGGCACGTCGAAGGGCAGACACAGCGTGTTCCAGCTGCCGTCCCTGTAGAGAGTGCGGCCGAGGAGTTTCACATCGTGAGGCTCCCCCCCTGCTAACACGATGGTCTCGGTATTGTCGGCTTTGTCGGTCAAGGCGATAAGACCGTCGAAGCCGTACACATCGAACTTCAGACTGCCGTCGGCGTCAGTGAGAACAATAGTGAAGAGGCCATCGGCATCGATGATGAAGTTGGAGCCTGCATCGCCCTCGGTCAACGGGATGTCGGTGCACCATCCGCTGTTAACGCCGTATTTGTCACTATGGCTGTGGGTGTCGCCGCCGTACCAGCGTCCATCCGCGTCGCGGAACTTGAACTCTTGATTTACGCTAATGGACTTCTGAATGGTGTAGGTGCCATTGCCATTGTCGGTCAGCGGTTCGGGTTGCCAGCCGTTGAAGTCGCCCGATATGTAGTAGCCTTCTGTGGGGAAGTTGCAAACGGTGAGCTTGCCGTCCACGAAGGAGAGCAGATACTCGGCAGGTATTTCAAGACGCAGGTCCTGTCCTCCGTAACCAAGCTCGAAGCTGTGATTCTCCCTGGTGAACGTTTTGTGGTCATCATCCTCTGCACCATACCAGTTTCCGTCCTTGTCCTTGATCTTGAAGGGTCCGCTGAAGGTGGTGGTCAGGGAGGTGCCTTCGTTGTCGGTGAAGGGCAGCATCCTCGAATCATCCCAATTGCAGAATTCGCCAATGAGGTAATAGACGGGCACCTCAGGTTCGACGTTCACGACGGGGCGCACGCACTGGCCGTTGCAGCGGCCGCCATACTCCCATCCACATTCGTCCCAAGCGAGCTGACACGCACCGCCGTCATCATCGGCTTTGGCATTGCGCGCCCAATAGGAGCCGCCATCAAGAAGCATATCATCGATACGCCAGCCCGTCACGGGCAGGAAGATGCTGTTGCCATTGGGACCTGTCACCCGGTAGCCCTGGACGCCATGCACTTCTTCCTGTTCCCAGTTGCAAAGATCCCTCAATTCCTTGAACTGTGATGAAGATGGTGTGCGCCACTGGTCGCCCCAGTGGACGGTGGCGGCATCGTCTTCGGGGTCGAGGAAATACTTGTTGTCCGAGAAGCCATCGAGACCACGTCTGCCATCGACACAGTACTTGGTGAAATAGGATTCGTCATCCAGAACTTCGGCCCACTTGTAGTTGTTCCAATCGAACAGATAGCCGTCGCTCAAGTCGTTGCCGTGGCCCTCGGTTTCGCCCCAGGCGAAATAGAGGCCGATGTCCTGCGGACTGGATGCTCCCACGTTGCAGGTGGCCCAAAGCGTGCCGCTCGGCAGGTCCAGATCGACATATTCGTGTTCGTCGCCACTTCCGATCGGCAGCTGCACAAAGTCTTCTCCACTTATGGCCTCCACCGACCAGCCCTTTGCCTTGGCAACGGCAATCTGTTCGTCGGTGATGACAGCATCTTGACCGAAGTTTTGAGCCAGCAAATAGTTGCGGAAATTCCCATCGGGGAAGTTGTCTCCATTGATTTCGACGCCTTGCGCCCACGCAGAGGCAGACACAAATAGGGTAAGCAACAGCGTCAGGACTGTCCGCCCCCAAAAGGACGAAAAAGTAAACTTTGTTTTCATTATAGTATATGTGTTGGTGAATAGATGTACGCGTTTTTTCAGCGGCAAAGATATACAATAATTACATATATCGGACAATTCGTGGGCAAAAAAACGCGATTTATAGGGGAAAATTGTTAAAAATTGTCGAAAAGGTGCCGCTAATTCGGATTTATTGCGTATATTTGCCCGCCTTCTACGTCCACAGCAGACGCAGGACGATCCAACAACAACCATTCAAGATGAAACATCCATTATTCAGTCTCCTGACCATCGCCGCCCTCTGCCTCCCCATCGTGGCATCGGCGCAGACACTTGTCGTGAAGAGCATCGTGGAAGAAAGGAACGCCACCGAAGCCAAGGTCAACATCCGCTACGACAACAGCCACAACCCGTGCGCCCTGATCGTCTTCTCGATCCCGGGTGTGACAGATGCCACGTTCGAAAGCCCGGACATCGTGGACACCTTCTACAGCAACTTCGAATACAACGTCTATGTGCCCGAAGGCATCGGCGAAATCCGCGTCAGGCAACCCCTGGGCGGCGAACGCGTGATTGACTTCGCCCAGCAGGGCATCCGCATCGAACCCCTCAAGGTCTATCGCGTCAGCCTCGGTCTCGAAGGGGCAGCAGGCGCACCCCTCCAGCAGGCCATCGACCTGAACGTCGTGCCCCGCAATGCCCGCGTAGTCTTCGAACCCATCCGTTCGGGCAGTGCCGAGCGCTTCGAGTACGAAGGACAGGGCAGCGGCACCGAGCTCAGGCTCCCCATCGGCGACTATCGCTATACGGCCACGGCAGCCGGCTTTGCAAAGGCAGAAGGACGCTTCTCGCTGACGCCCCAGTCGCGCCATGCCCTCTCCATCGAGCTGGAGCAAAGCCCCGTAGCAGCAGCCCCCGCAGCCCGCAAGTCGAAAAGGCAGGCCGACCGCCAGCCGAAGGTGCGGAGCGCCTTCGACCGCGATTCCGACTATCCCGCCTTTAACCTGTATGTCGAGCCGCAGGCAATGCTGTCGAACGGCCTGATGGGAGCAGGCGCAGCGCTCGGCGTGGACCTCCGTCGCATCAACCTCGAGCTGGGCGGCTACGGCTCGTTCTCGACCAGCGAATGGATCACGTGGGTGCGCCCCGACTATTCGGAATACGGCACCTACTTCTACCGCCCCTACCTCGTCACGTTCAAGCTCGGCTATCATGCCTACTCGAACTCGTGGCTCGACGTGACGCCCCAGGTGGGTGTCGCCTTCCTGAAGACCAAGGCGACGCAGCATCGCGGCGAAACCAATCTGGTGGGCGACGGCGCCAACTCGCTGGGCGTCAGTGCCGGGTGCAAGTTCAGCTGGATGTTCGCCCGCCACTTCCATCTGACCGTGACGCCCCAATACACGTTCCGCGTCCGGAAGTCCGACTCGCACGAGCTGCTCGAGGCACCCTCGATGCGGATGCGCCGCTGGAACAACACCTTCAGTGCCCTGGTCGGCATCAGCTACATCCTCCGATAAGTCTCACCTTCAAAACAACACCCAACACGATGAAGTATCTCAGTCTTTTCGTCCTGCTGGCCCTCCTGGCTGCAGCGTTCTGTTCCTGCGACGACAACAAGCCCGAAGAGGAATGGATGATCCGGCCCGTGGTGGTCGAGTAACATTCCAAAGCAAAATCAGAAAATTTAATTTTAATTCTTCAATAATTAAATTTTTTAATTTTCTTACAAAAACAAATTAGCGGCAGCCTATGGGGGTTGCCGCTCGTTTTCAATGGATTGGTTGAATGTGTTCCACGCCTTGTCGAACCAATAGAGGTCGATGTAGGAGCTGGTGATAGCCTTCGAAGCCTTGCGCAGGAAGTCGGTTAGCCTGTCGCGTGTCTGCACGGGATAGGTCCAATGAACCTTGAAGCAGAAGCCCTCCGACGCGTCCCAATGGTTTTCAATGCCCTTGCAGCACTCTTTGAGGGCATCGCCCTTCAACGAAGTGTGCTCGAAGAGGAACAGCTTGTAGTCGATGTACCCTCTGGGGAAGTCTTCGCGCAGCATCTGAAACACCTTCAGATAGAAGTCTTCCAGGCTGTCGAACTCCATCAGCCGACCATCGGCTACAAGTTTGATGGGATTATTGCTTAACATATCACTTGAATTTCGGTGAAAATGGCCGCGTCTCTCGCTTCAATAGCGGAGACTTGGCCGGAAAATGTGCTGCCTCCAATAGGCAGCAGAAAATCGCTAGCGCGGAAAATAATTGCTCGTCCCTTTCCTCTCTACGGATTCATCAGATTTATCGGATTTTATTGTTTGACCAAGCAGATAATCTGTGTAATCTGTTCAATCCGTAGCGTTATAGAAATATGTTTGGGGCCGGATGGATTTTCTGCACGAAGTGCAATTTTTTGCAGGTATTGGACCTGCACATTTTCCGGCAGAAATGACCAGGCCATTGGGCCGAGGTCATCTGCCATTTTCACCTAATCATGAAAAGTCCTCAGATCACACTCTGGCTTGCCTTGCTGAGAAAGATGTCCTGGTAGTACACGTCCTCACCATTCCTGCCGACAGCCTTGCGCACCTTGAAGTGGAACTGCATGTCGTACTCGTTGGAATCATCAACGGGACCGACATGCACATTGGGCTGCTCGGTGTAGTGCACCTCGGCAACCACCTGCTGCTTGCCCATGGTGCCATCCTTGCGCGGATACTCAAATTCGATGAGATACTTCACCGCCCATTTGGTGACCTTCTGGCCGTTGTCCAGTGTCTCGTAGCTGCGGATGCTGACCACAGCAATGAATTTACCTTTCTTGTTCATTTTTTTGTTTAGATTTTGTTGTAGTTATTATATAGAGATAATGAAAAAAAGCTTCAAAGGTGTTGGGGCTACGCCCTGTGCTGCATAGTGTTGTCTGCATCTGTGTATGCAAGCATCCCCATCTGCATACCACCCTTTGCAGCGCACATCTGGCGATGTGCCAACACCTCCGAAGAGAAAAAGACTTCAATTCTTGAAGTAGAAAAAAGCCTTCGGCAGAAAAATCGCCT
>JAEEUA010000249.1 GCA_016286775.1 Bacteroidales bacterium | reverse complement strand
GCGTCAGGTCGGGATTACCGTAGGAGATGGACGTCGAGTCGGAAATGTTCTGGAAGGAGTTGAGCTGACCGCCCCAAGGACGATGCATACGACGTGTGTAGTTGAACTGCACTTCGTCGTGGTCGGTAATCTGCCAGCTGATGAAGGCTGTGGGGAAAATCTTGTTGAAGTGGGTATTGCGCGGGTCGATGGGCTTCAGAACGGGTTCGCCTTCACGACGTTCGCGTATCTCCTGGTAGAAGTTGGTGCTCTCGGTGTGAACCTTCCAGTATTCGTTGCGCAGACCGAGCTGATAGCCCAGGCGCTTGGTGATCTTGCCGGCATAGTTGACGTAGGCGGCATGGATATCCATGTTGTAGATGAAGCGGTTGTAGAGGGTGATGACATCCATGGTGCGGGCTTCGTCGTTCCATGTGCGCGTGGGCGAATCTTCGCGCCGCCAGTCGGCCTTATAACCTGCTTCGAGCTTGGAAATCTTATTGATGGGCTGCACGTAGTCGATCTGGAGGCTCCAACTGTTGTTCTGCATCTTGCGATGCTGGCTCTGGTAGCTTCTGATGGCAGGATTACTCGTAGAACTGAAGGGGTCTTGATACATATAAGTGGTCTGGTCGAAGTAGGTATCGCCAGGACCGCGCCAGGTACTGTAACCGAACTGAGCATCGAGCGTATGATTGGTCTTCCATTCGTGCCGATAGTTGATGTCGGCATGAATCATGCGGTTGTTGCCTTCGCTGTGGTTGTGACGCGTACGGCTGTAACCCTGAGAAGGATTGCGGAAGTTCTCGTTGGTGTAGTCGTAGTCGGTATCGTTCTCGTTGGAACCAAACATCGCCATCACACCGAATCCGAGGTCGTCGTGACGGGTGAAGTGCCAGGTGGCACCGGCACGGCTGAAGAGGTTGTTGCCCTTGCCGTCGTTTTCCGATTCGGTGATCATATTGGCATAGCGATTGACGCTGCCATCGAGGTAGTCACGATCGGAATAGCTGCCGCCCTCGTTGACACGACGGTTCAAACCGATATTGGCATAGGCATCGAGCAGTCCGCTGCTGTAGTTGATGTTGGCGCCCGTGCGACCACCGCCCAGGTTGTTGAGGTTGAGCTGAACACCACCGTAATAGCCGGCCTTACGATCGCGCTTGAGGATGATGTTGATGATACCGGCCGAGCCTTCTGCGCTGTACTTGCTCGAAGGGTTGGTGATGACCTCGATGCGGTCGATGCTTTCGGCGGGCATCTGCTCGAGGATGTCGCCGCGATTGTCGGCGGTGAGGCCCTGTGCCTTTCCATTGATCCAGACGGTGACGCTGGTCGAACCTCGGAGAGAGATGGTACCTTCGCTATCGACCTCGACCGAAGGGATGGTCTCGAGGGCTTCGCTTGCCGACAGACCGGCTGCCGATGCCTGCGAACCGATGTCGAAGACCTTCTTGTCGATTTCGAGGCGCATGGACGACTTCTGACCTACCACATTGACTTCCTGGAGAATCTCCGAGTCGTCGTTCATCTTGATTGTCTGGAGGCGTACAACGCCGTCCATCGTCTTGGCATTGACCGAGATGTTCTTCTCAATGGTCTCATAGCCCACATAACTGATCTTCAGCTTGTAGTTACCGTTCTTGACATTCGGCAACTCGAAATGACCTGATTGATCGACAATACCACCCGACACCAATTTCCCACTGGCATCGAGCAACGCCACATTGACAAACTCGAGAGGTTCGTTTTTTGAATCAACAACTTTTCCTTTTACTATGGCAGCCTGAAGCGATATCATAGTCATCGACAAGACTGCAAAAGCTAATACGGGTTTAGTAAAACGCATCTTTATACAAATTAATAAAATAACTTTCCTTATTTTGACTTGGGAAATAAGGAAAGTTTAAATGAAGGGTGATTTTTTTCAGCCAAAAACGGCTGAAAACGGAAACACGAAGAAACACAAGGGACACAGAGGGCCGAAGGGGCCGATGTGTTACTTGCTGAGATAGTCGTTCATGTTAGCAGCGGCACGACGACCATCGCCCATGGCGAGGATTACGGTGGCACCGCCTCGAACAATATCGCCGCCGGCAAAGACGTCGCTTACGGCACTCTGCATGGTCTCCTCGCCCACTACGATGGTGCCGCGACGGGAGATTTCGAGTCCCTTGAATGCAGATGGGATGATTGGGTTGGGCGAAACGCCGATGGCCACGATGACGAGGTCGGCAGGGATGGTTTCGGTCTTGCCTTCGACAGGAACAGGAGAACGACGGCCCGAAGCATCGGGTTCACCCAGCTCCATTACCTGGAGGACAGCCTCCTTAACTCGGCCGTTCTCGTCGGCAATGTATTCGATTGGATTGTGGAGCACGTGGAAGTCGATGCCCTCCTCCATAGCGTGGTGTACCTCTTCGGCACGGGCAGGCAGCTCGTTGACGCTACGACGATAGACGAGGGTGACAGATTCGGCACCCATGCGCTTGGCGGTACGAGCCGAGTCCATGGCCGTGTTGCCACCGCCACAAACGACTACGTTCTTGCCACGGAGCACAGGCGTGTCATAGCCCTGGCCACGACCAGCGCCCATGAGGTTGATACGCGTCAGATATTCATTGGAGGACATCACACCGATGAGGTTCTCGCCGGGGATGTTCATGAAGCGGGGAAGACCTGCACCCGAACCCACAAAGATGCCATCGAAGCCCATTTCGTGGATCTGTTCGTAGGAGATGGTCTTGCCAACGATTACGTCGGGCACGAAATTGACGCCCATTTCGCGGAGCGTATTGATTTCGGCTTCGACCACGCTGTTGGGCAGACGGAATTCGGGAATGCCATATTTGAGCACACCGCCAATCTCGTGGAGGGCCTCATAGACAGTTACATCGTAACCGAACTTGGCCATGTCGGCAGCAAAGGCGAGGCTCGAGGGGCCAGAGCCGACTGCACACACCTTCTTGCCATTCTTGGGAGCACATTCAGGTGCCTCCATCTTGCCCGATTCGCGCTCATAGTCGGCCACAAAACGCTCGAGATAGCCGATAGCTACTGGCTTCTGCTTCATCTTGAGCTTGATGCAGACGCCTTCGCATTGCTTTTCCTGCGGGCAGACACGGCCACAGACGGCGGGGAGGCTGCTGGTCTTCTTGATGGTCTTGATGGCTTCCTCGAAGTTCTCGCGTTCGATGTTCTTGATGAAAGTCGGGATGTTGATGCCGACAGGACAGCCCTTCATACAGCTGGGGTCGGCACAGTCGAGGCAACGCTTGGCTTCGGTGACAGCCTGTTCGCGGGTCAGACCCTGCTGCACCTCCTCGGTGAAAGTGGTGATACGGTATTCGGGAGTCAGTTCGGGCATCTGGACACGTTCGATGGCGCCACGATCCTTCGGTGACATAGATTTGCGCAGTTCTTCACGCCAAGGCTCACTGCGGAGAGCCTTTATTTCTTCAAGTGTCATAATCTAATTCTTTGGTTAAGAGGGGTTAAGAGGGGTAAAGAGAGGTTAAGAGGGGTTAGGACAAACAACCATTCGAACCTTTCTTAACATTTCGAACCTTTCTTAACCATTCATTAAGTTATTCATTGCCTCGGTTTCTTCGGCCTTGTAGGCACGCATGCGGGACATCATTTCGTCGAAGTTTACTTCTGCAGCGTCGAACTCAGGCCCATCGACACACACGAACTTGGTCTTGCCACCCACGGTGACACGGCAGGCACCGCACATGCCCGTGCCATCGACCATGATGGTATTGAGGCTGACGATGGTCGGCACCTCGTATTTCTTGGTAAGCAATGCGACAAACTTCATCATGATGGTTGGGCCGATGCAGACGCACTTGTCAACATGCTCACGCTGGATGACCTGTTCGACACCCACGGTGACGACGCCCTTCTGGCCATACGAGCCATCATCGGTCATGATGATCACTTCGTCGGAATTAGCGCGCATCTCGTCTTCGAGAATAATGAGATCCTTGGTACGGGCAGCAAGTACAACGATGACCTTGTTGCCTGCCTCGTGCATGGCCTTGACGATGGGAAGCAGAGGAGCCACACCTACACCGCCGCCACAGCAGATCACCGTGCCATACTTGCGGATATCGGTAGCGTGACCCAGAGGACCGACAACATCGGCCAGTTCATCGCCCGCATTCAGCGCATTGAGGCGGGTCGAGCT
>JAEEUA010000048.1 GCA_016286775.1 Bacteroidales bacterium | reverse complement strand
ATTCCTCCATTCCCGTTACTCACACATCCCCAAAGGGGAATCATACCGATGGTCGCAACCAGCAGCCAAATAGCTTGTTTAATCCTACTCCTCATAATATATTATTTCTTTCGGTCAATTCATAACCAATTTGTTGCCGCAAATATACACCTTTTTTCCAACATTACCAAGAAATAGAGCCAAAATCTAAGAATAACAGTAAAAAAATCACCCGAAACGCTATTCAATAACGTTTCGGATGAATGTTTTATCTACCATAATACTTCATCAGCAAGTGTTGGAAAACCATCTTGCTGCTATCGGAGTCTATCACTTTTTAAAAGGATGGCTCATTGAACTCGGACCAAACAACTTGCCTCCTTTCCAGTACGACTCGATGTAACTGTAATGAGACATTCTCCTCTCTTCATGGGTTTCACAATATAAGAATTACCAACCCGACTCACTACCGCTATATTTTCGCCGTAGGCATCTTTAGACCATTCGTATTTAAGTTCTTCGTCATGATTCGCTGGATCGATATCAAGATGTAACCGTAGTTTTTCTCCAAGTTTGACAGTTGCTGTAGGCCCTTCCGAGAAAGACATCGAAACAATGTTCGTGTGTGAAGAAGAAGAGGATGAAGGAGAAGAGGATGATGATGATAACGGTGTAGGTGGAGGTGAAGAAACACTTTTTGTTTTTTTGACATTTACCTGAAAAACAGCTGTCTTATTAGAGGGACTAGACGAGACCGTGATGTTACATACTCCCTGTTTTTTAGGCGTCACTTCTAAAGTATTATTCTTCCAACGGACTTCGGCGACCTCTTTGGTCCAATCGCACGTAAGTTCCTCATTATGATTCGTTGGCGTGACAACTAAGTGTAATTGTAGTTTCTCGCCTAGTCTGAGATTTCCGACTTTTCCTTCTTTAAAATGCATATCTAATATTTGTATTGAAGAATCAGGAGGGACAGGGTCATCATTCCCAAACACAAAGGCTGAGGGCCAATATGTATATTTTTGTTTTACAAGTTTCTTGTCTGCTAAGATAGTGAAAACGAACCAAAGAATAGAAACCATGGCACTCATATAAATGAGTATTCGAATCCAACGTCTTAAATCTCTAACGAAATATCCTTCAAATGAAATATCCAATCGGGAGATTGGCATCATAGACAAATTCAGTTTGGAAAATATGGTTCTTTTATCGTCAACATCAGTTATCTTTTCATAAATACGATAGAATAAACTGATAATAGTACCAATAGCAATAGCTATTCCACAGTTATAAAGAAGAATGCTCATCAGCCTTAACATATCATAAAAGGCGCAACAATGAACTGGAAGGAATTCGGCACAAATAGGGCGAAACGCAATCAAGAGAAAAGCGACCAAAAACCAACAAACATGATTTAGGGCGATGGACATCCAATTAAATTGGTTAAGTCCATTGATGTATGCCCTATTATCTATTATTTCACCTTTTTTTGGCACGTCTCGAAAAAAACGAGTAGTTCTACGCTCAAAAAAATACCAAACGCCAAAAGCCACTAGAAGTACTGTAATAATAGCCCACCAAATAGGACGAGTGTTCCACCACCAACGAAACATCATGGTCAAAGTCATTATCGAACTCATGATGAGAAGGAATATTACTCGTCCATGATTAGCCTTTTCAGCATAATATTCAGACAGTTCTTTGATCAATTGTTGATTATCTGGATAATACTTTGGGGATTCTTTTATGACAACAGGTTTTTTATGTGGATATTCAAAGATAGAACAAAAAATGGAGATACCATGACGTGCTAACCAACCTCTTATAACATTATCATCTTTAAAAATTGGGGCACTACCAATTAAATTCAATTGCCTTACAATTGAATCATTTGTCAAAACTTTAAGCCATGGAGCATTTAGATTTTGAACATCTGCTTCCATGTACCTATTAAATACTATAAACCAGAATACACTATTTCCTATCTTATCAGAATGTAAAAAATTGGATAAATCACCTTTGACTATTTTTCGATTATAATTTGCCTGATCATAAGGATTACCAAAAGTGCCACCTTTTACGGACAAAGCATTACCTTCCTTATCTTTTATGGGGTCTCCATTATACTTTAAGACATTCCATGGCCCATTTTCCATGCATACCACTTTTTGAGGAGTATCTCTATTATTGCTTCCATAGTCTTTGAATTCAATGCCTATAACATAATTTGTTGTAACCAACATCGCATCTGGCTCAACTCCGCCAAAGTTGACATTAGCTAACAAATAAGCATTAGTGTTGCCACTAAAATAATTATCTAAAATTGGCAATATTGTGTCCAATTGTTCTTGTTCATGGGGATGCGAGAACCCCCGTTGATGATGAATATACAACATAATCAATAACTAAGTTAAATTCTCATACTTCATGCTAGAGAATTGTTAATATATTTAAAGAACTAAATTACTTTTGCCTAACCGATCTCTATCATTGCTAAGAGTGAAACTTGAGTCGAAACTAAGTAAATATCCCAAACAATATGTACCTAAGATGTGATGACTATCTATATGTTCTACGCTTAACGAAGTCTTTTATTACAAAAAATATTTAGAGTAAAACGAGGCAAATATACAAAAAAAAATCTGAAAAAACACAACTATTTGTTGATTATTTCAAATTATTATATGTTTTATCGTCATTATAAGCGAAACTATCGACTCTACACTCCAATTGAGATACAGTATTGTTGCATAAAGATTGAGAGTAAAATATTTATCGAACATCATTACAATAAAACAGGTTGGTACTAAGCTCTATCTGCAAATAAATAATTCAAGTAAATAGTTCCATTGACTGCCATAGTCAATAACCGGACACATGGCAAGATTACACTATCTCATAATAATTCAGAATGAATGACAGCATAAAAGATCAACATTCGAGTGAGATAAGACGTCTATGAACACATTTTTATTTTCTTCGACGAAAGTAGCACAATTTCTATACTTTTTGTGCTACCTTCGGCAAACTTAGCACAATTTCTAAACTTTTTGTGCTATCTTCGGCAAACTTAGCACAATTTGTGAACTTTTTGTGCTATCTTTGACAAACTTAGCACAATTTCTAAATTTTTTGTGCTATCTTTGACAAACTTAGCACAATTTCTAAACTTTTTGTGCTACCTTCGGCGAACTTAGCACAATTTCTAAACTTTTTGCGCTATCTTCGACAAACTTGGCACAATTTCTAAACTTTTTGTGCTACCTTTGGCAAACTTAGAACAATTTGTGAACTTTTTGTGCTAAATTCAAAAATAATGGAGTAACTATCCATTTAGACACTCCATTTCAAAAATATTACTCAAGTTTCGCATTTGCTCAACTTGTTGATATAGGGGAGAAAACGGGAGTTATCGGACGTTACCTTTGCCTTTCGAAAAGAGGTTCCAACGGCACATTTGTCCGTTAACTCCACAGGCAGGAAGTCTGTTAACTCCCGTTTACTACCGATAACTCCAATATAGTTTCGCATTTAGCGAAACTTGAGATATTATCGATCCATCGGATAGCGGACGCCCCATTCACGTCGGAGGGAGTCCATCTGCTCCATGATGGAGAGCGTTTCGGCGTGAGGCATCAGGGGCGATTCGAGGAGACCTTGTTCGAGACAGCGCTTGCACTCGAACACCTGGTATTCATAGCCGCTGACCATATCGATTGGACGGTCGTAGGTGGCTACAAGTTCGTAGTTGCGCCAAACCTCAATACGGCCGGGGCAATTGATGTTATCGACGCTGATATATCCTTCGGTGCCACTGATGATGCCGCGACGATCGTTGAGACAAAGGGCACCCGACTGGAGGTTGGCCATCTTGCCATCGGCAAAGCTGAGGGAAATACATTCCTGCATATCCATGCCTGTAGGACCCAGGTGGCAGTTGCTGACCTGACGGACTATATTGGTACCGAAATACATACGGGCGAAGTTGAGGGCATAGACTCCAAGGTCAAGCAGGGCACCGCCACAAAGATCAGCACGAACGATGCGTGGCTTCTGCTCCATCATGTAGCAGAGGCTGGCCTGAAGGAGGCGGGGCTGGCCAATGATGCCGCTTTCCATAATCTCCTTGACCTTGTGGGACAGAGGCATGTAGCGGGTCCAGATGGCTTCGGTGATAAAGATGCCTTTCTCGTGGGCCAGGTCGAGAAGTTCCTTGGCCTCGGCTGCATTGGCCGTAAATGCCTTCTCGACGAGGCAAGGCTTGCCGTACTCCAAGGCCAGACGAGTGTGTGCATAGTGATGCGAATGAGGCGTGGCGATATAGACAAGATCTACATCAGGATCCTGGACGAGAGCCTCGTAGGAATCGTAAACGCGGGTACAGCCGTAACGCGCAGCGAAAGCCTGCGCCTTCTCTAAGGTACGGGATGCGATGGCATAGACTTCGTAACCGGGGATGGGAGTGAGCGTCTTGCCCATTTGATCGGCGATCCATCCGGCGCCGATGATGCCCAATTTGAATGTTTTCATAGGATTATAAATTTATAAAGTGGATTGTTCGGCGGCAGCACGCATAGCTACCTCTTCGGTGGTGGAAGGTTGGTCGAACTTCTTGCGGATAAAGACGAAGTTACGACCGAGGTACTTCTCGCGTACGACAGGATTGGCAGCGAGTTCTTCGCTGGTGCCCTGGAAGAGAATCTTGCCTTCGAAGAGGAGGTAGGCACGATCGACGATAGATAGTGTTTCGGGTGCGTTGTGGTCGGTGATGAGAATGCCGATGTTCTTGTCCTTGAGCTTATAGACAATGTACTGGATATCCTCGACGGCAATAGGATCGACACCGGCAAAAGGTTCGTCGAGCATGATGAACTTGGGACTGATGGCCAGACAACGGGCAATCTCGCAACGACGGCGCTCGCCACCCGACAGACGGTCGCCCAGATTGCGACGCACCTTCTGGAGGCGGAACTCGGCAATGAGTGACTCGAGCTTGTCGCGCTGCTCTTCGGGTGTCATGGTGGTCATTTCGAGCGTAGCACGCAGGTTGTCCTCGACCGACATCTTGCGATAGACCGAAGCTTCCTGTGCCAGATAGCCGATGCCTAACTTGGCACGACGATAGACGGGCAGCTTGGTGATCTCCTGGTCGTCGAGGAAGATTCGTCCCTCATTGGGCGTCACCAGTCCTGTAGTCATGTAGAATGTGGTAGTCTTGCCGGCGCCATTCGGTCCCAGAAGTCCTACAATCTCGCCCTGACGAACGTCGATGCTGACATGATCGGCCACCGTGCGCGGCCCATAACGCTTGACGAGGTTATCGGTACGTAGTACACTCACCTGCTCTTCCATTTCCTATTTTCTTTATAACAAACTCAAATTATTCGAATCAACCGAAGGCCTGACAAGCCAAATTTTGGGGCGATTCGGTGATTTTCGGTGCAAAGATAGTGAATTTTTCTCAATTACAAAATCTATTTTGTACACTTTATCATTTTTTTTTGTATCTTTGCACCGCGAAATTGCAATAATTGGCAATTACCAAACAATATTTAACAATTAAAATTTCGTTACAGCTGCTATGATGCTGACAAGATGGATCAGCGACTTCGGTCGATATGTGCTCTTGATGAAGAAGGTCTTCACCAAGCCAGACCGCTGGAACATGTTCGGCCATCAGTATCTGCAGGAATGTCACGGGCTGGTGATTGACTCGATTGGCATCATTGGCATCATCTCGCTGTTCATCGGTGCCGTCTCGTGCATCCAGATCCAGAAGAATCTCGACAACCCGCTCCTCCCCCAATACCTCATCGGTTTTGCAACGCGCGAAATCCTGATGCTCGAGTTCTCGTCGGCGATGATGTGTCTGATACTGGCCGGTAAGGTAGGTTCGAACATTGCATCGGAGATTGGCACCATGCGCGTGACCGAGCAGATTGATGCCATGGAAATCATGGGCGTCAATTCGGCCAACTACCTGATTCTGCCAAAGGTCTGTGCGGTGGTTTCGCTGATGCCTATTCTCGTTATCCTGTCCATCTCGCTGGGCCTGATTGGCGGCGGCATCCTGTGCATGCTGACTGGAACACCAACCGTGGACGATTACGTGACGGGCATACAATTCTACTTCGACATCAGCCATATCGATTATGCCATCCAGAAGTCGATGATCTTCGGCTTCATCATCACCACGGTCTCGGGGTTCTTCGGATATACCGTGAAAGGCGGCGCGCTACAGGTGGGACGCAACTCGACGCAAGCGGTCGTCATCAGTTCCATCATGATCCTGATGGCCGATGTCATCAGTACAAAGCTCTTGTTGTAAGGCGAGAATCTCGTCGAAGCGTTCGGCAAGTTCAGTCATGCCACTAAGCACGATGTCGGCTCCCGCATCGCGAAGAACCTGCGGATCGAGCGGACCCGTATTGACAGCTACCGTAAAGATTCCGGCTGCATGTCCGGCCTGCACACCCATCGGCGCATTCTCGACAACGATGGCTTCGGAAGGCTTGATATTTCCCGCCTTGACCAAACCCATCAGATACGGGTCAGGCATCGGCTTGCCATGACCAATGGGGCAATCCTTGGCCGATACGATACGGCTCCAATCGAAGACGTTCGGATAGACATAATTCAGCTTATTGATCAGCGAAGGCTGGCCGCTGCCCGTCACCAGCACACGCGTCAGACCCTTCTCTCCCACTTTACGAAGTACGTCGGCAGCTCCCACCATCGGCTCAGCAGCTCCCAGTTGCACGAAGGTCTGCGACTTTTCCCGATAGATCATCTCAATTTCCCAAGGTTCGGCATGACGTCCGCGTTGCTCAACGAAGAAGTCATCGATAACCTGTTGGCCGGTCGAACCTTCGACCAGATAGAAGAACGTGCGGTCGCAGACGAAACCATAGTGTTCGCCCATAACCTGATACCAAGCTTCAGCATGTTTCGGCATACTATTGAAGAGCACGCCATCCATATCGAACAAGAAGGCTTTCAGCATTTTTGAGAAGGAAATTTAAACAAAAAAAATTCGAGGGGTTCGAGCATTTGTGCTTTTGAACCCCTCGAACCTATTCATGACTATTTCCGAAAGAATTTCGGAGGAAATATCACTCGGCGAGGCGAGCCTTGATGGCCTTGGTGGCCTCTTCGTAGCCTGGCTTTTCGAGCAGGGCGAACATGTTCTTCTTGTAAGCCTCTACACCGGGCTGGTTGAACGGATTGACACCGAGGATGTAACCAGAGATACCGCAGGCACGCTCGAAAAAGTAGATGAGCTGGCCGAGGTTGTACTCATCGAGCTTGTCAATCTCAATCTTGAAGTTGGGCACGCCGCCATCGACATGAGCAATCTGGGTGCCCAGTTCGGCCATCTTGTTGACCTGATCGACACGCTTGCCAGCGAGGAAGTTGAGACCATCGAGATTCTCTTCGTCAGAAGGAACTACAACGGTGCGGTTGGGATTCTTGATGGAGATGACTGTTTCGAAGATGGTACGCTCGCCTTCCTGGATCCACTGGCCCATGGAGTGAAGGTCGGTGGTGAAATCGACAGAAGCCGGGAAGATGCCCTTGTGATCCTTACCCTCAGATTCACCGAAGAGCTGCTTCCACCACTCGGACATATAGTGGAGCTTGGGCTGATAGTTCACCAGAATCTCTGTCTTCTTGCCGAACTGATAGAGTGCATTGCGAACTGCAGCATACTGTGCGGCAGGATTCTCGGCGTAAGGAACATCCACGCCCGTAGCCTTCTCCATATCCTGGGCGCCACGAACGAGAGCCTTGATGTCATTGCCGGCAACGGCGATGGCGATGAGGCCTACTGGAGTAAGCACGGAGAAACGTCCTCCCACATTGTCGGGAATGACATACTTCTTGTAGCCTTCCTTCGTAGCAAGGGTGCAGAGGGCACCACGCTTGGCATCGGTAACAGCAACGATGCGCTTCTGGGCCTCGGCCTTGCCAACCTTCTCCTCAAGCATCGTCTTGAGAATACGGAAAGTGAGCGCGGTCTCGGTCGTCGTACCCGACTTCGAGATATTGATGATGCCAAACTCCTTCTCCTTCAGAATGTCGAAGAGGTCGGCGAGATAGTCTTCGCCGATGTTATTGCCGGCATAAACTACAATAGGATTCTTGCGGCTGGTCTGATAAGCATCAAAAGCACTTGCCAATGCCTCGTTGACGGCGCGAGGGCCAAGATAAGAACCGCCGATGCCGGCTACGACAACAACCTCGCACTTCTCGCGCAGCAGGTCGGCTGTGGCCTGTACGTCGTTGAGGAATTCCTCGGTGATGCTTGATGGGAGGTGAACCCAACCCAGGAAGTCATTGCCAGCTCCCTTGCCCGACTCAAGAAGTTCGTTGCAAGAAGCGGTTTGTGCAGCAACTGCGGCCAATGTGCCGGCAGGAACGAAACATTGTGCTTTTTCGACTGAAAGTTTCATAACAGAAAGAATTTAATTAATAATATGGTATAAAAGTTAGTCTTTCAATACAACCGGTTTACCTCAACATGTCGCTCAGAAGCTTGAACTCCACGAATGGGGACATACGTTTATAGAGGATGTTATAGACGCAATCGACAATAGGGATCGAGATGCCATACTGCTGGTTGATCTCCTTGATACATTTCGTACCATAGTAGCCTTCGGCCACCATCTCCATCTCGAGCTGGGCACTCTTTACGCTATAGCCCTTGCCAATCATGACGCCGAACATATGGTTGCGGGAGAATCGGCTATAGGCCGTAACGAGAAGGTCTCCCGTATAGACAGATTCGGAAATATGGCGCGAAGACTTCCCCTCGGGGTTGATGCCGTTGATGAAGCGCTTCATTTCGCGCATGGCATTGGCCACAAGCACCGCCTGGAAGTTGTCGCCGTACTTGAGTCCAGAACAGATGCCGGATGCTATCGCATAGATATTCTTCAACACGCCGGCAAACTGCACACCGATGACATCGGAGCTGACAGTGGTATGCACGTAATGGTTCTGGAAGAAGTCAGCAATCTCCTGCCCTATCTGGGTGTTCTTGCAACCCACCGTAAGATAGGTGAGCCGTTCCCAAGCCACCTCCTCGGCATGAGAAGGTCCCGAAAGGGTGGCAAACTGACTGGGCGTCAACGAAAAGCGTTCGGAGAGGTACTGGCTGATCGGGATGTTCAGATCCTGGACAATACCCTTGATGATCGAGATGACCATCTTGTCCTCCATCGATTCGGTGATCTTCTCGACATGCTGCTTCAGGTACGGCGAAGGCATACCGAAAATGATCATATCAGAATTACGGATAGCCTCGTTGATATCTGTCGTGAAATTGATTTTCGACAGATTGAAGCGAACGCTGGAAAGATAGGTCGGATTATGTCCCAATGCCTTGAAATCGATGATTTTCTGCTCGTTTCGCATATACCACCAGATTTCGGCACCATTATCCTGGACGATCTTAGCAATAGCAGTACTCCAGGAGCCACTACCGAGAATGGCTACAATACCAGGGATATTCATAAGCAAATCAGTTAGCGGCAGCCTCGATCCACGACTGGACGTCGGCCTGCGATGGGTTTTGAAGTTCGCCGATGAGGGCCTTATACTTCTTCTTGATGTCAATCATCTGCTGAAGGACCTTGCCGGGTTTCTCGTTGGCAAGACTTTCAGTGGTAAGATAGCCTGCCTTCCACAGCACGGCCACCCAGTCCTCGGAAGGAACACCCAGGGCGAGGAACTTCTCGACGGGGTCCTTGCGCTCGACCTTCTCGGGCTTCATGGTGGGGAAAAGCAGCACTTCCTGAATAGTGGGCTGGCCTGTCATCAGGATGCAGAGACGATCGATGCCGATGCCGATGCCCGATGTTGGAGGCATGCCATACTCGAGAGCACGCACGAAATCGTGGTCAATGACCATGGCCTCGTCATCGCCCTTTGCGGCGAGCTTCATCTGATCGACGAAACGATTGTACTGGTCGATGGGGTCGTTCAGCTCGGAATAGGCATTAGCCAGCTCCTTTCCGTTGACCATCAGCTCGAAACGCTCGGTAAGGCCTAGCTTGGAACGATGCATCTTGGTGAGCGGCGACATCTCGACCGGATAATCGGTGATGAAGGTGGGCTGGATGAAGGAGCCTTCGCAGGTCTCGCCAAAGATCTCGTCGATAAGCTTGCCCTTGCCCATCGTCTCGATGTCCTCGATGCCAAGCTTCTGGGCCACAGCACGAATCTCCTCCTCGGTCATCACAGAGAGGTCGTAACCGGTCTTCTCTTGAATGGCCTCCAGGATGGGCAGGCGACGATAGGGAGCCTTGAAACTGACGACGTTTTCGCCAATCTTCACCTCGGTTGTCCCGTTGACAGCGAGACAGATACGCTCGAGAAGATTCTCGGTGAAGGTCATCATCCAGTTGTAGTCCTTGTAGCTCACATAAAGCTCCATGCAGGTGAACTCGGGATTATGGCTGCGGTCCATGCCTTCGTTGCGGAAGTTGCGACCGATTTCATACACACCCTCGAAACCGCCCACGATGAGGCGCTTGAGGTAGAGTTCGGTTGCGATGCGCAGATAAAGGTCGATGTCGAGGGCATTGTGATGGGTGATGAACGGACGCGCGCTGGCTCCGCCTGCAATCTGCTGGAGAATAGGAGTCTCAACCTCGGTATAGCCTGCCTCATCGAACACCTGACGCATGGTGCGAATGACAATGGCACGCTTCTGGAAAACGTCCTTCACGCCATCGTTCACCACCAGGTCGAGATAACGCTGGCGATAGCGAAGCTCGGGATCGTTGAATCCATCGTAGGCCACGCCATCCTTGTATTTGACGATGGGCAGCGGACGGATGCTCTTGCTGAGGACGGTAAGCTCCTGGCAATGCACGGAAATCTCACCCGTCTGCGTGCGGAATACATAGCCCTTGACTCCCACGAAGTCGCCGATGTCGAGCAACTTCTTGAATACGGTGGTGTACATCACCGTATCATCGGGATTGGGACAGAGTGCATCGCGGCTTACATACACCTGGATGCGGCCCTTGGAGTCCTGCAGTTCCATGAACGCAGCCTTGCCCATGATGCGACGGCTCATGATACGACCTGCTACGGACACACAACGTGAATTATCGGCATTGGCTGGAGTAGGCACTTCCTCACCTTCGGCATTCTTCATTTTCGGAAGATCGACGAAATTCTCACGTATCTCGTCCGAATAGCCAGTTACAACATATTCTGCAGCCGGATAAGGCTCGATGCCCAGCTTGCGCAACTCTTCGAGGGAACCGCGGCGGATCAGCTCCTGCTCGCTCAAATCTAAATTAACCACTTTATAAATCTTTACTTTTATTTGAATTATACTTTCAAAAGTCGGCACTACAGTTTCATCCAAGTGCCCTACAGATTGGTGCAAATATATGGATTTTTTAGCACAGGAACAAATAACGACTCAAAATTTACGGTTTTTGAGTCGTTTTGTTGCCAATGAGGCTTTTTAAGCCATATCTATCTAACAATTTCAGCCTTCCGTTTACGCTTTCCAGAATACGCTGGCCCTCCAGCGAGGCGACACAACGCCAGAATGCCGGCCCATCGAGCTGCAGCATGTCGCACCAGTCCGATTCCTTGGCTTCGATAAACACTTCCTTGGCCGAACGCTCGGTGAAGGCGAGCATCCAGGATGCCAGCTTCAGCACGGGATCGGTCTCGCCGGAAAAGTCGATGGCCTTGTGCTGCTTCTGGGCTCGTGTGCAGAGCATATTGAGCGTATTGATGAGTGCAATCTCATTCTCATGAAGAATGCGGAGGAAGTCCTTCTTCTTGAGAACCATGATGCCCGTCTTGTCGGTCTTCGAAACCATCGTGCTCCGCACCTGCACCTCGGCGCCGAAAAGGTGATGAAGCGAGAAGATATAGGGAGCATCGAACGACTGGGTGATGACGACACGATGGTTGAAGACGGGGGTCACCAGACGGACACTTCCCGACAGCAGGAAGGTTGTCCCCAGACAAGGATCACCTCCCCGAATAATGGGTTCATCAACCCCATAGGACTGGAAGTCAAAGGGCGTAACCTCCAGGATACGTGTCATCTGATCCACGCTGACGCCCTGGAACAAGGGCAGCTGCATCAGCATTTCATACATTGTAGCCATCAGTAGATATTCTTGTCAGCCATGATGTTCAAAACCACATTATCAACCTCAAACATGGCATCGCGTCCGATGCTTGCCAGATTATCGATGCACTTGTCAACGTCATCTTCGATGATGCCATCGGTCGAAGCCACGTGAATGTTTCGCATGGCCATCATGGCACTCTGGAATGCGGAACTTGCTGCCGCCGCAAGCTTCAGCACACACGAAGGCTTGCATCCATCGCAAATCATGCCGGTAGCTCCAGCTATCTGATTCTTCACAGCATAGGTCACCTGTTCGTAATCGCCGCCCATCAGATACGTGATGCCGCAGGCGGCTCCCGTTGCCGAAATCACGCAATTGCAATGGGCCGACAGCTTGCCAAGCAGCTGACGGATGTAGATATTGACCAGATTGCCCAAGGCCAGTGCTCGCATGGTCTTGGATTCGGTACATTGAATCTCTTCGGCAAAGATCAGGATAGGAAGCGAAACGACAATGCCCTGGTTGCCCGAACCGGAATTGACAGAAATGGGGACTGAGACACCACTCATCCTGACATCGCAGGCAGCACAGGTATAGCAGACGATGCGAGGCATGGCGCTCTGTCCAACCATCCGTCCCTCGAAGTCGCCCATCAGCATCTTGCCGAGATTGAGGCCATAGTCAGAGCCCGGCGCGAAGGCCTTCTCAGCAACCTTCTTGTTCATCTGTGCACCATTCATCAGGAACTGAAGCTCGTCAATCGGGCACTTCGTGGCAAATTCAAAGATCTTCTCCATCGTCAGCTCCGACTCATGATTGCGGTCATGTTCGGTGGCGAGGGTATTTCTCTGGTCCAGAAGAATCTCCTTATCTTTCGAGATATAGACGAAATTCGAATAGTCCTTGGCGATGATGACCTTTGCCTGATGGTCTCCGGCCACAGCCTGCACCTCGGCATAGACAATCTCGAAGATGTTGCGATTCTGCATCACCGTCCAGCGCTTGTCGGCCACGAACTGCTTGGCCCGTTCACAATCTTCGGGAGTGATTTCGTTCAGCAGGTCAAGACCCATCTCGGTCTTTCCGGCCAAAGTGCCCAGGGCAATCGCTGCGGGAATACCCACCATCCCGCCACTGCCTGGAATGCCGACACCCATGGCAAACTTGATGATATGTCCGCTCAGTTTGGCATTCACCTTCTCAGGTTCCTGCCCCAGGACATCACGCGCCTTGGCACACGCCAGGGCCACCATCTTCGGCTCGTTGCAGCCGATGGCCGGTTTCACCTCCCTGCGGAGCAGCTTGAGTATTTTCTGGATATCGTAACGTGAAAGCATGATATTGACAAAGAAATATAGACGATGGTACGCAGTTAACGATTAAGTTATACTAATTTTGTCGCAAAGATACTAACAAAAATGTGAATAAACAAGAAATTAACTTAATTTATTACATTTTTTAACAAAAAAAGAAGGCTGATCTATGAAATCATAGACCAGTCAACCTTTCCGGCGAATAAAGTCTGCATCCTTCGACGCAGGATGCCGTTCTGCTGGGCTTCGAGCATCGGGTCCTTCTCGACGATCTCCTTCGCCCAATTGCGAGCCGTTTCGAGGATCTGTCCGTCTTTGGCCAGCGAAGCTATCCGAAGGTCGAAGGCGAGCCCCGACTGCTGGGTACCCTCCAGGTCGCCAGGTCCGCGCAGACGCATGTCAGCCTCGGCAATCTCAAAGCCATCGGTCGTACGGCACATCACCTCGATGCGCTGGCGCGTGTCGCTCGACAGCTTGTCGCCCGTGACGAGGACGCAATAGGACTGTTCGGCACCTCGTCCGACACGGCCGCGGAGCTGGTGCAGCTGGCTCAGTCCGAAGCGTTCGGCACATTCGATCACCATGACCGAGGCATTGGGTACGTTCACACCGACCTCGATGACCGTGGTGGCAACCAGCACTTGTGCTTCATTGCGCACAAAACGGCCCATGGCTGCATCCTTGTCCTTTGCCTTCATGCGCCCGTGTACCATGGCAACATGATATTCGGGGCCGAATTGCCGCTGCATGTCGAGGAATCCCTGCTCCACAGCCTTGTATTTCAGCTTCTCGTTCTCCTCGATCAGCGGATAGACGATGTAGGCCTGATGCCCCTTGGCCAGTTCGCCCCGGATGGCCCTGGTCAGGCCAAGACGCTGGCTGTCCCATCGGTGGATGGTGGCAATCGGCTTGCGGCCGGGGGGCAGTTCGTCGATGACGCTGACATCCAGGTCCCCATACACCGTCATGGCCAATGTGCGAGGTATCGGCGTAGCGGTCATCACCAGCACATGAGGCGGACGGATGTTCTTGGTCCATAGCTTCGAACGCTGTTCCACGCCGAAGCGATGCTGCTCGTCAATGACGACCATACCCAGGTTCTGGAACTTCACATCCGGCTCAATGAGGGCGTGTGTACCAATCAGGATATTGAGTTCGCCGTTTGCCAGCTGCTCGTGGATGGTCTCGCGCTTCTTCTTCGAAGTGCTGCCCGTCAGAAGGGCGACCTTGATGCCCACACGCTCCAGCTGGGGGCCGAGGTCGTCGTAATGCTGGGTGGCAAGGATTTCGGTCGGAGCCATCAGACAGGCCTGGAACCCGTTGTCGAGGGCCATCAGCATGGTCAGTGTGGCAACCATCGTCTTGCCCGACCCGACATCCCCCTGGAGCAGGCGGTTCATCTGTCGGCCGGAACCCACGTCGGCCCGTATCTCCCGGATCACCCGCTTCTGGGCATTGGTCAGCTCAAAGGGGATGAAATTATAGAAGTTGTTGAAGTAATCCCCGATCCGGGCAAACTGGAAGCCGCCGTTGGCCTGATGCCGCATCTTGAACGAACGGATCAGGTAGAGCTGCAGATAGAACAGTTCCTCGAACTTCAGCCGATACTGCGCCCGGCGGAGATTGTCGGCATTGGCGGGAAAATGGATCTGTCGGATGGCCTGGTTATAGGGCATCAGCTTCTGCTGCTCCACGATATAGGCGGGAAGCGTCTCCGGGAAGGGGGCAGGGTTCTTCTGAAGGTAGTTGAGGACAATGCGCTGGATGGCCTTTGAATTCAAGTTGAAGCGCTTCATCTTCTCTGTGGTACTGTACATACCATAGAGTCCGGCCTTTGCCTCCGGATCGTCGTCGGGTTTTACGACCTCGATTTCCGGGTGCGGGATGCTATAGGTGCCATTGAATTCCTTGGGCTGTCCGAAGATGAGGTATTCCCTACCCTTCTGCACGCCTTCCTGCACATATTTGAGGCCGTTGAACCAGATGCATTCGATCACTCCGGTCTCGTCGGCGAAAAGTGCCTTCAGGTGGTGCTGGGGTCCCTTCATGCCGATGCCCTCCTCGGTGAAAAGCGTAAATCGTCCCTTCAGGAGGATAAAGGGCAGCGTCGCCCCGCTCCCCGGGCTCGGATTCATGGCCGGGATATCGCAGATGCGATAGACCTTCGACTTATCGACATAGCGATAAGGGTAATAGCCCAGCAGGTCCTCGAGGGAATGGATGTTGCATTCCGTCTCAAGGAGTTCAGCCCGCTTGGGGCCGATGCCGGGTATATATTGAAGGTCTGACAACGGCATGGACAAGTCCGATTGCTACAGCGCACTTATGAATTCTTCTTCAGGAACGAACTTCTGTATTTCAGGAAGGCAAGGGCAGCAGCTATCGAAGTGATGATGCCGACCGACAGGCTGAAGGCGTAGTTGAGCTTGAAGCCCTCGGGTGCCACCAGGATATAGGTTGTGCAGACACAGGTCATGAAGATGGCGGGCAGATAGGCAATGATCCACAGCTTCCTGGCACGAAGCATATAGACCGACAAGGCCCACAGCGTGAAGACCGAGAGAGTCTGGTTCGTCCACGAGAAATAACGCCAGAGAATGTTGAATCCATCCGCATCGTTCAAGCTCCAGAGGAGGGCGATGGCCGTCAGGATGAAGATGGGGATGGCGATGACGAGACGACGCCAGATGCTCTTCTGTTCGAAATTGATGAAGTCAGCCACCACCAGACGAGCGCTGCGCAGGGCTGTATCGCCCGAAGTGATGGGAGCCACGGCAATGCCCAGCACGGCCAGGATGCCGCCGGCCACACCCAGCCAGTTGTTGCTGACAAAGTTGGCGATATAGGCGCCGCTGAATGCCTTGCCCGTCTCCGGATTCACGACGCCATTGTCCTGATAGAAGCAGGTGGCGGCAGCCGCCCAGACGAGTGCAACGACTCCTTCGGTGATCATGGCTCCATAGAAGCAGCGACGACCCATGCGCTCGTTCTTCAGGCAACGGGCCATCAGGGGAGACTGGGTTCCATGGAAACCGGAAATGGCGCCGCAGGCAATGGTGATGAACATCATCGGGAAGACGGGTGCCGACTGCCACTCCTTGTTGACCAGGGAGCCGTCCCAGAGTTCCGGCAGACCGGGATTGAAGACCACGAGGTAGGCGCCGATGCCAACCGCCATGAAGATCAGACAGAAGGCGAAGACGGGGTAGATATTGCCGATGATCTTGTCAACCGGACAGAGTGTAGCAATGACGTAATAGAGGAATATGATCACAATCCACCAGTAGGAATTGAGTCCCCACTGCGAGGTCATTCCGCTCAACAGTTCGGCAGGACCGCTCACGAAGGTAGCAGCCAGCAGAATCAGCAGGACGCAGATGAAGACGCACATCACCTTGCGAGCGAAATCGCCGAGATAGGCACCGATGATTTCCGAAAGGGAGGCACCGTTCATGCGGATGCTCACCATCGAGGTCAGATAGTCATGCACAGCGCCAGCGAAGATGCAGCCAAAGACGATCCACAGATAGGAAGCGGTTCCGAACTTGGCACCCATGATGGCACCGAAGATGGGTCCAAGGCCAGCAATGTTGAGGAACTGCACCATATAGACCTTCCACGTCGGCATCGGAACATAATCCACACCATCCTCCTTGGTATAGGCAGGGGTTTCGCGGTCCTCTTCAGGATGGAACACGCGGCTGACAAAGCGGCCGTAGGTGAGATAGCCAACAATCAATGCGGCTAATGCTACTAAAAAACTGATCATAATACTGTATATTTAGAGGTTTATTTCTCAAGTTTCGCATTTGCTCAACATGATGGATATTTAGGGATATTTAGGGATATTTAGGGATATTTGGGGATATTAAAGGACGACACCTTTGCCTTTTGGGATTGGGGCAAGCAAACAATTGTTATTTGTTAATTATTAATTGTTAATTGAACATACGTCCCTTAGATTCCCTTAAAATCCCTTAGAATCCCTTAGAATCCCTTAGAATCCCTTAAAATCCCTTAGATCTTCGGATATACCCGATGATTCCTGACGTGCTGGAAATGACCGACCAAGGTCGAAACCGACACGAAGAGCGAAACCACGATGCCGATACCCAGGCCTACATGATAGGGCAAGGAAAGACCTTCGGGAGCCACCAGGATATAGGTGGTGCAGACGCAGGTCATGAACGTAGCCGGCAGGAAGGTGACAATCCAGGGCTTCTTCTCACGCAAAAGAAATACTGTAATCGCCCAAAGGGTGAATACCGAAAGAGCCTGATTGCACCAGGCGAAATAACGCCACAGGATGCCGAATCCCTTCGCATCGTTCATCGACCAGATGAGCACCGAAGAAGTCAGGATGAACATCGGAATGGCAATCAGCAGACGACTCTTCATGCTCTTCTGTTCCTTCTTGAAGAAGTCGGCGATAATCAGGCGTCCGCTGCGCAAGGCTGTGTCGCCCGAAGTGATCGGCGCAATGGCAATGCCCAGGATGGCAAGGACACCGCCCACCATACCCAGCCAGTTGTTGCAGATCTCCGAAGCCACGAATGCTCCGGTGTAGGCCTTTCCGGTCTCGGGATTCGCAATGCCGTGCTCCTGGAAGAAACACGTGGCGGCAGCCGCCCAGACGAGCGCCACGACGCCTTCGGTAACCATCGCACCGTAGAAGCAGCGACGGCCCATCGCCTCGCTTTTGATGCAGCGCGCCATCAGAGGCGACTGCGTGGCATGGAATCCGGAAATCGCACCGCAGGCTATCGAGATGAACATCATCGGGAAGACAGGGTTCACCTCCCACTCCCTGTTGACCAGGGAACCCGTGCTCCATAACTCAGGAAGTGCGGGACGCACCCAGAGGAGATAGCCGAGGATACCGACCGCCATAAAGATGAGGCAGAAGGCAAAGAACGGGTAGATGCGACCGATGATCTTGTCAACCGGACAGAGAGTGGCTATTACATAATATATAAATATAATACCAATCCACCAATAGGTAGTGACACCGAAACCTGCAGTCATGTTGCCCAGCAGTTCGGCAGGACCACTGATGAAGACAGCTCCCACCAGGATCATCAGCACCGTGATGAAGATTCCCATCAGACGACGGGTATGACGTCCCAGAAAGAACCCGATGATCTCGGGCAGCGAGGCACCGTTCATGCGCAAGGAAATCATTCCGCTCAGATAGTCGTGAGTAGCTCCAGCGAAAATAGTGCCGAGCACGATCCAGAGATAGGAAGCCGTACCAAACTTGGCGCCCATGATGGCACCAAAGATGGGACCCAAGCCGGCAATGTTCAGAAATTGGATCATGTACACCTTCCAGGTCGGCATGGGGATATAGTCGATGCCATCCTGTCGGGTGTAGCAGGGTGTCTGACGGGAATCATCCACGCCGAAGACGCGGCTGATGAACCGTCCGTAGAATAGATAGCCGAGGATGAGGGCGGCTAAAGCGAGAAGAAAACTAAACATTTTTACGTCACTATTGAGTATCAAAGGTTGAATCCGTGTAAAAAAGGCAGTTCTTACACCCATTCAACATACCTATTAATAGGTATTGTAAAAATTTATAAATTGCAATTTCGACTTGCAAATATAAGGCATTTTCAGCAAATCTCGTACGATTTGGGCAAAAAAAGTTCTTTTTTTGAAAAAAACACCCAAAACATTTGGTTTTGTAAGGAGAACATACTATCTTTGCGCCAACAAAAACCCAAAGTGCACCCTGTTGGTGCACGAAAGTGATCTTGTAAGAACATTTATTCAACTTCTTAAACTATTCCAAACTAATATGGCACGTGTAATTCTTGCTGACAAGTGTGTAGCTTGCGGCTCATGTATTGGTGAATGCCCCGTTGAGGCAATCAAGGAGGGTGAAGTTTACTCCATCGACGCTGATGCTTGCATCGACTGCGGCGCTTGCGAGGCTACCTGTCCGAACGAAGCTATCGTTGAAGGCTAAACCAAAGGTAAGTTTTTCAAAACAAGGCAAACAAGATACCCTTTGTGGGTATTACTCAAAAAAAGCTGGGGATCCTTTCGTTCCCCAGCTTTCTTTTTTAGTGTAGATAACACATCGAGGCGATGTCAGAGGATCACCGACTGACGCGTCAGTCGGTGATGATGAGCGACTTGATGGCTTCGACGATGTAGCGTACATCATCCTCCGTGACATAAGGCCCTGAAGGAAGACAAAGACCGACTCGGAAGAGCGACTCAGCAACTCCATTGACATAGGCGGGACTGTCGTGATAGACAGGCTGCTTGTGCATGGGCTTCCACAGCGGACGTGCCTCAATATTGAGGGCATCCAACCCCATTCGCATCGCCTCCACGTTGTCGTTGGGCTGACAATCGGTCGTCGGTGTATCCACCGCATGAAT
>JAEEUA010000248.1 GCA_016286775.1 Bacteroidales bacterium | reverse complement strand
GGAGCACATGGGCAGCACCATCCGATGGCAACTCATCACCCGCAACATGGCCTATCATTATCAGCGGGCTGGTCTTCTCACTCGTAGGGAGGAAATCTATCGGATCACCCCAAAGGGACGCGAGGCCCTGGAACTTGGCGCCGAAGCCATGCAGCGCGAAGTCGATGCCACTATCCCCACATGAGCTCCAGTGAGGGGAACCACGAAAGTAAAAAAGATGCGATCCTTTTCGGAGGAGCGCATCTTTTTTTATTAGGGATATTAAGGGATTCTAAGGGATTCTAAGGGATTCTAAGGGATTTTAAGGGACAAATGTTTCTTTGGCCCCATTTCCAACAAGGCAAAGGTAACGTCCCCAAATATCCCTTAATATCCCCAAATATCCCTTAATATCCCCAAATATCCCTTAATATCCCCAACTATCCCCAACTATCCCTTAAATTCCCTTATATTTCTTCACCCTCTCGTCCTCAATCACGCCCTTCCAGTTCATACCGAAGGCGAAGTCGTAGGTATTGCCGTCGGCATCCTTGTAGCAACGCATATCGCGGGGCGTGTCTTCGGCCTGTGCTTCGACGGTCTCCATATCGGCAGGCATCTGGAAGGGGAGGAGTCCGCAGGGCTCGTAGTTGCCGCAGATGACTTCGAGGATGGCCTGCTTCTGAATGTCGAAGGTCACGAGGATGGCATCGGCCAATGGCTCAAATTCGGAGGGAACGGTGGGATTGGTGCTGTTGAGCACCACAATAACTTTCTTTCCACCCATTGCCTTGCGTGTGTTTTCGACAAGGGTGAGGTCGGGGGCATTGAAAGTGCGCACGCCCTTGCCACGATAACTGCGATTGGAGCCTTTCTCGAAAGGGGAACCGCCAGCCAAGCTGACTTCGCGTGCTGTGGTGGCCACATAGTCGCGGTATTGCAGGTTGATGGGATAGTAGCCGTTGCCAGGAGCACTGACCTTGCTTCCTGCGGGGATGAAATAGTTGTTGACGCCGGTCATCGATTGGGCCATTTTGTCAAGGACGCGTAGATCTTCAGGAATCGGACGATCATACATCTTCAACATTTGAATGGCGATGTTTCGCATGGTCTGCTTGTCCTTCATCACTTCGCCTATGTTGTAGCCGAAACCGCTGTTGGGCGAATCGATGAAGACGATGGCTGCATCAGCCTCTTCGGGAGTAGCCACAGGTTCGAAGAACTTGCCCAGCATGTCAGCCTTGACGGGAGTGATGGTGTCGGTTGGGATGACCGATCCCCAGAAACTATTGTGGGCAGGATAGATGCGCTGAGGCACATAAACCTTGACCTTCTTCCCGCCCTCGGCTTTCAGCGGCAGGGCCTTATCGTGGTTCTTCACCATCACGACGCTCTTCACCTGTGCTTCGTAGCCCTTTGCCGTAAATTCGGGGCAGCCTACGATGCGGGCCGACTCCATGGGGTCGAGGTAGGGATTCTCGAAGAGTCCTGTCTGGAAAATGTTTCGAAGCAGGCGTGCAGCACTCTTGCGTATGCGCTGCATCATCGCCTCTTCACCCATCTGCTTGGCCATCATTTCGAAGGCCTTGAGCACGGGCTGCTTGTCGTTGTTGCCGCCAAACTGGTCCACACCAGCCATCAGGGCCTTGAAATGGCGTTCGGTCACGGTGAGATGCTCCACACCGTAGGGTTTGCCGCTGTGTACACCCGGATGAGCCATGTCGGCAGTAACGCCCCAGTCGGTGCAGACCACACCATCGTAGCCCGCCACTTCGCGTAGTTGACGACCGATGATGTCGGCATTAAAGTTGTTGGCAACCACCTCGTTGCTTTGTCCATAACTGATGGTGTAGTAGGGCATGATGGCAGCCGCCTTGCCTGTGTTCTTCAGTTTGAACGCACCTTCGAGGAACGGACGCTTCAGCATTTCGAAATTGCCATTGGGATAGACGGCATATTGTCCGCGTCCGTAGTGGGCATCACGTCCAGCCTCGCATGGACCGCCGCCCGGCCAGTGCTTCGCCATGGCGTTGACGCTTTGCAGTCCCCAGGCTTCATAGAGGCGCGCCTCGCCCTCGGAAGTCTGGAACCCGTCGCAATAGGCCTCGGCCATGTCGGTGACGAGACGGAAATCCTCGCCGTAGGTGCCGTTGAAGCGGAACCATCGGGGCTCGGTGCCGCAGTCGATTTGTGGCGAAAGGGCGGTGGCAAAGCCCAGGGCACGGTATTCGATCGAGGCAATGCGTCCGAACTCACGCATCAGTTCGGGGTCGAAGGTGGCACCCATACCGAGCTCGTTGGGCCACATCGAGATGTCGCTGCCTGCGCCGGCATTGAATTCCGAATCGCTCTTGCCTCCATGGCGCGGGTCACTCGAATTGTTGACGGGGATGCCGTGGCCCAATCCTTCGACAAAGGCCTGTGCAGCATTGCTCCAGCGAGCAGCCACTTCGGGGCTCTCGACAGCCGTGATGAGCAGGTGGCGCAGGTTATCCTCGCTGAGGAAACGTTTTTGGTCATCGGTGAGTGCCCAGGCGGGGGCACCGCTCTCGGCATAGGGCTTGCCGTCGTAGGTGCCGTTGCCGAACGATCCTACCGAGGGAATGGCCTGGTGGTTGCTGTAGAGCATCAGGCCTGCAATCTCTTCGCGCGAGAGCTGGGCAGCAAGGTCGGCAATACGTTCGTCGAGACCGAGGCGCCAGTCTTCGTACTTGTCGAGTTGGCCATTACGGTTCAAATCCTTGAAGGCATGGTTGCCTTCCTTCAGAATCTGTACGCCCGAAGCAGGAGAGTAGCCCAAAGTGGGACCATCCTGGCGAATCAGGGTGTAGCCGTCGTGTTGTTCTTCGACGGGCTTTTGCGTGCAGGCAGTCATCAAAAGAACGATGCCTGCCGAGACGAAGAGGCTCTTTGTGTTCATTTTTATATTTTATTTTTTATAATTTTATTTTTGGTCGCTTCTATATAAAAAAGAAAGAGAAGGTGAAAATGGATTGAAGACATTGGGCTTCAATAGCCCATCTCTCAATCCGGAAAATTGTCGCCTCAATGGCGACAGAAAATTGCTAACGCAGAAAATAATGAGGGTCGATGTAGTGACTAGGCTTTGACCCGTTTATTTTCCGCACGAAGTGCGATTTTTTGCAGGTATTGGACCTGCACATTTTTTCTTGCAGAAACAACCAGGCCATTGGGGCCAAGGTTGTCTGCATTTTCACCTTCTCACAGTATAATTGCCTGATTTGTACTCCTTTGATTCCGTTTCTCCTGGCAAAGTGACTGCGGCAGTGGCGCCTTCTGGGATGCTGAATGTCCAAACCCACTCTTCGCCCTCATAGTGCCATTCGCTTTCGATGAGGCCAGCAGCCGAACGATAACTTGCCTTGATGGAACCGAGGCGACGATCGGGCTGAGGAGCCATGATGATGTGCTGGAAGCCCGGCTTCTTGACATCGGCAGCGATTCCCGCAGCGTTCTCCCAAAGCCATTGGCAGACGCAGCCGTAGGCATAGTGGTTGAAACTGTTCATGCCGCGTGGACCCATGCCCTTCTCGATCATGTAACTGTTCCAGCGTTCCCAGACGGTGGTGGCGCCGTTATCGACCGAATAGAGCCAACTGGGGTTCTTGTGCTGCAGGAGCAGCGTGTAGGCCACGTCGCTGAGTCCGCAGGCTGTAAGTGTAGGCATCAGGATGCTTGTGCCGAGGAATCCCGTCTGCAGGCAGTCGCCGTGATCGGCAAAGTTCTTGCGAAGGCGGGCAATCATCTGTTCGCGAGCCTTGCCTTCGACGAGCCCGTTGCGCAGCGCAAAGAGGGCTGGCGTCTGCATAGTGTTGAAGATGGGCGTCTTGAAGGTGCCGTCGGCCTTGAGGAACTTGCCCTTCACGTAGGCTTTTGCATCGGCCACCATCTTTTCGAACGGTGCAGCATCGCGGCCCGTGGCAGCCGCCATGTCGCGCATCATCTCAGCGTCGATGATCCAATAGGAGGCACACAGGTAGTTCCAGTAGTTGATGGCATCGGGTAGTGGACCCTTGGGGCCGAAAGCACCGCCTCCGCAACTCTCCAATGGCTCGTAGCTCAACCAGTCGGCCCATTGGTAGTTGCCGTTCTCGGCACTGAGGGCTACGTGGTCATAGCGTGTTTCGGCCACGTGGTTGATGTAGCGCAGCATGGCCTCCCAGTTCTCGTCGATGATGCGGGTGTCGCCCATCTGCTTCCAA
>JAEEUA010000047.1 GCA_016286775.1 Bacteroidales bacterium | reverse complement strand
CATCCTGAGGCATGATGTGCTGCCACATTTCAATCACATCCTCAGTCACACCGTGGCTATGGATATAAGCCTTGCCTGACGAAGAAGCCACACCGATGGATGCGTTCTTGAGCACGCCGCCCATACCGGCCATCTGATGTCCCTTGAAGTGCGCGAGGTTGATCATGAAGTCGTAGTTCTGAAGGTGCGAGCCCACGATGTCATACTTCAGCCATGTGGTGTCCTGCACAGGAATCTTCATCGTGCCTTCTTCGTCCATGATATCGACTTTGGCGATGTCGAGGAAACCTCGCTCGCGAATGGCCTCCCAATGCGCCTCTGTGGTGTTGCGCGTGCCAGGATAGGCCGTATTGCATTCTACGATGGTGCCGTTCACTTCATCGACGAGCGGCTTGATGAAATCGGGACGCAGGTAGCCGGTCTTTTCGGATTCACCAGTCGAAATCTTGACTGCGACTCGTCCTTCAGCCTTGCGGTCCAAAGCCTTGTAGATCTTCACAAGCGACTCGGGAGAAAGATCGCGAGTCACATAAACAACAGAAGGTTCAGTTCCTTCATTTGCAGACTGACCTTGGCAGGATGCCAAAGCAGTCATGGTTGCTGCCAATGCAGCTAACGAAAGAATAATCTTTTTCATAAAATAACAATTAACAATTAATAATTTCATTTTTCAAATCAGAAATCGAGGGAGAAGCCAGCCATGAAAGTGGCCTTGGGCATGGGATAACCTGCATTGATCTCGTACTGCTGAGCCAAGAGGTTGTCGCCCTTGAGCCAAAGTTTGAACGTAGGAGCAAGCTGATAGTCGATGGTAAGGTTGAGCAACGAGAAGGTTTCCTTCTCCTCGTTGTCGCCCACAGCCTTATAAAGGCCGCAAACCTGTTGAAGTCCAGCCGATGCACTCCACTTACCCTGCATGAAACGGGCACCAAAATAGCCCTTGTAGGTAGGTGCAGCAACGACGGGATTCTTCATGTCGAGATAACTGTGATTGGTGTTGACGCTCCAATGTTCGCCCACAAGCCAAGTGGCCTCCATCTCGATACCCTTGTTCTCAAGTTCGCCCGTGTTGACATTCTGTCGCTGAATGGTCTGGATGATGTTGTCGGCCTTGATGTAGTAGAGATTAAGGCCGTAAGTGAGACAACCTTCGAGAATGCGATGGCGCCACGAAAGTTCGTAACTCATAAGACGTTCGGGTTCGAGGTCGGTGTTCGAAGGAGGATAAAGGTACATTTCGCGCATGGTGGGATTGCGGAATCCTTTGCTGACCATCGCCTTGATTTCGCCCGTTTCCGTAGGACGAATCACAATGCCTCCCTGTGGAATCCACTCGCCTCCCGTGATGGTGTGATCATCGTAACGGATGCCTGCATCGATGGTAAGCCAAGAGAAGATATCCTGTCGCAAATCGACATAGATTCCGAATTCGTTGTTGTGAACGTGTGCGCTCTGCTTGTTCTGTGTTTCAAGCACTTCGCCCGTCTCGCGGCTGGTATAATAGGCACGTCCGTAGATATGCTGGTAATCGGCGCCGACAGTGAGGCGACTGCCTGTCCAAAGGTTTGCGCTCTGGTACCAGCTCAAGCCAGCGAGGGCATCCTTCGAGCGGAAATATCGGCTCTGAGGCTTACCTCCTTCGGCACGATAACCATCGTTGATCTTGTGGCGTCCAAAATTATCGTAAGCGCTGATGCGGCCTTCGGTGCGCGCATAATGATTCTCGATGCCGATGTTGGCCACACCACGCGTAATCCATTGGTCTGCTTCAAGCATCTCAGCCCCCACAGCACCAGGATAGGACGAATTGAAGTGGGTGACGTCGGCATCGGCATAAATGTTCCAATGAGAAGAGAGGTCGTAATTGAGTTTCACGTAGCCACCATATTGTTCGAAAACCATATTGGGACGATGGTTGTCGCTCCGACCATATTGGGCAGCCACGGTGCTCGAGAATCGGCCCGAACGAGTCTGATTGTAGGCATCGGCCTGCAGAGTTCCATAACTTCCAGCCCCCAAACGAAGTCCCGAACGCACGCCATCCTCATGCATACCGCGTGTCACGATGTTGACGACGCCACCCATGGCATTCGAACCGTAGAGCAAAGATGCCGGACCTCGAAGCACCTCGACACGTTGGGTCATCATGGTTTGATAACTATCGGAGATGGAATGACCATAGATGCCCTGATATTGCGGATGTCCATCGACGAGCACCATCATCTGGCCAGCTCCCGACGAAATGCCGCGCAACATCATGCCGCCCGAACCGCCCGTGCTGACGCCATAGCCCATCACACCACGGCTGGTGACCATCAGGCCAGGCACCTGCTCCATCAAGGTGGGAAGGACGTTGAGGCGCTGGTGTTCGTTGAGTTTCTGTTCGCCCACCACACTAATGGTCATGGGAAGATGACGAATATCGGCAGCTCCACGCGTGCCAGTCACCACAACATCATCGATGTCGCGATTGTAAGCAATACTATCAGACGAAAGAGGTTCAGCTGCCATCACACTGGCAACTGCACAAAAAGAAAAGAGAAAAAGAGTAAGTTTTTGTAACATATTATAAAGTAACCTTGATGATTAATAAAAGGATTTTCTTCATTTTTGCGCCGCAAAGATACGAAAAATATTGATAAAATCACTGATATTTATTACTGATATATTTACCTATTTTTCCTTTTTAAGCATTTTTATAGATAACAAGCTGCTTTTTGAAGCACAAAGGATTCATCCTCACAGTAAGCAAAGGATGAATCCAATGGTTTCATTAAAGGCTTTCTAAATGAAAGCGTGTTATTTCTTCTTGACCGGTGGCTCGGGGAAATGAACCTCCGACTCGCCCATATCTTCGCTGGTGGCCACGGCAATGCCACGCTGCTGGGGCTGATTGACGGCGCAGTAGAAATGATAGACCACACCATTGTGCTTCACGACGAAACTCTTGTGGGCGAAGAAGCTGTCGAACTCCTCGCTCGGCTTGATGAGATCGGGACCTTCCCAGTCGTACCAATGCACAAGATCCTTCGAGCAGGCAAAGGTATTGTATGCCTTATACTCACGCGTTGGATTGAAGGCGCTGAAGTAGAACATGGTGTAGAGACGCTGAGCTCCCTGCCGTTCGGCGACTGATGGATTGTCGAGCACCACACCATCCTTGATATACATCTTCTGAATCTGTGCATCGCCCGTGATGATGCCCTGGCTCTCGTGGGTGAAGACGGGATTGCCAGGATAACGCTTCCAGATGCGCATATCGTTACTGGTGGCAATGCCGATGCGCTCCCCCTTGTAGTTGGTCTCGGGATTGATGCCGCCCGCATTGTAGAACATCACGAAATTGGCACCCAAATTCTTCTCCTCGTCGAGATAGACCATCGACTTGTACTGAATCAGCTGTTCGAACCACTGGCTGTCGGCATCGCGCTCTGAGATGATGGGGCGATTCAGCGATTCCCATTCGTGGGCGGTAGTGATGTCGCCTTCGGTCCATGCCAAGCCGATGTGAAGCGGACCGCGAATACCCTCATAACCAGTTCCTGCACCACCCAGATAGGTCATCCAATGACGAAGATTGTATTCCTGCAAACGATAGGAGCCGGCCCAGTTCCAGTCGAGCAGCGACGGGAAACCGCCACGCTGATTGGCATCCCAACGCAGACTGTCGATAAAAGGATCGGGATTGACGTCGGTAGCTTCGTGGTTGAGGTCCTCGCCAATGAAGCTGAGTACACGTCCTAACGTCTCCCAATGCAGCAGGTCGGGACTTTCGGCCAGCCACGTCTCGTAGCCTCGTCCATCCTTGCCGCCCTGTCCATCATAGACCACATAGGTCATATACCACTTGTCGCCCTCACGATAGACGGTGGGACAATCAATCTTGTGCTTATTGTCGGTGGGCGCGATGACCAAGCCGTACTTGAATGGTGTCAGGCTGGCCTGGAATACGGGCAGCATCTCCTCCTGTGTCACCTCGAAGGATGGAGCAGTGGCAGACTGGCTCCATGCAGCAGCGATGGAAGCCGAGAGTATGGATAGTGTCAGGAATATATTTCTCATTTAATTAATGAACAATTAATAATTAACAATTAACAATAGGTGGCTATGCATCGACGATTGTGGCACCATAAAGGTCCTCGAAACGCTGGCGCATGTGAGGCATCTGTCCACGACGAAGGCTGAGATGCAGTCGGCAGGAAAGCTGGAAGTCCTGGGCGAGGACTGTGGCGCCCTCTTCCTTGACAATGCGCATCACGTCGCCCATCAGCGGGTATTCGAATGCCACCTGCAGCTCCTCTTCGATAAGACGTTCCTCGACTTGAGCCACAGAAAGCGCTTCTTGTGCGGCTGTTCGATAAGCCTCGATGAGCCCAGACGTGCCGAGCTTGATGCCTCCGAAGTAACGCACAACAATGACCACCAGATTGGTGAGTTCGAACGAATTGATCTGACCCAATATCGGTTTGCCCGCCGTTCCTGATGGCTCTCCATCGTCGTTCGAACGGAATTCCTTGCGCTCGGGTCCAATCATATAGGCCCAGCAGCAATGGCGTGCATCGCAGTACTCGTTGCGGTAAAGTTTCACGACATCGAGCGCTTCCTGCACAGAACTACATGGCACGGCGAAGCTGAGGAACTTGCTCATCTTCTCCTTATACAGTCCTTCGCTGGTCTGCGTTATGGTCTTATAGGTATCGTCCATCGCGTCCCCACATGAGTTTGTTGCGCAGCGTATCGAAGAAAGTACGATCGGGCCGGCGCACCACGCCCAACGTATGATCGGCCTTGACGAGCGTCAGACGCGATTGGGTGGTGAGGTGTACCGTTTGTCCATCGACAGCAACGAGATAGATATTGTTGCGCGAGCTGACCTCGATGTCGATCTTGCAGCTATCGCGAATGACAAGCGGACGAGTCGTCAACGAGTGGGGAGCAATAGGTACGATGACCCAGCATTGCGACAATGGCTCCAGAATGGGACCACCGGCACTCATCGCATAGGCCGTTGAGCCGGTAGGCGTGGCAATGACCAAGCCATCGGCATCGTACTGATTGAGAAAGGTACCATCGATCCACACCGAAACGGAGACCATCGACGACTGGTCACGCTTGAGAATGGAGATCTCGTTGAGCGCAAATCGCTGGTACTTCTGGATGCAATCGTGAATATCGAGCTGAAGCAGGCGACGATGCTGCACCGTATATTCTCCCTCGACAAGGACTTCCCGCAGGGCATCCTGCAGCTCATCGAGCGGCACATCGGCCAGAAATCCGAGATGTCCGGCATTGATACCAAGGATGGGAATGTCCAGTTCGCCGACACGGGCAGCAGTGCGCAGGAACGTTCCATCGCCACCCACACTAAGTGCCATGTCGGATTCCTCGGGCTGGACAATAGAAACCTCGGGCATCTGAGCGATCAGCTGCCGTACCTGTTCCAGCACCTCGGGGCGCGTATTATTTCCGAATAAACAGACTTTCAAATAACAATGAATAATTAACAATTGTTAGATGCGCTCGAGCACCTTGACAATAAGGTTGGGCATGGTCACCTTATAATCGACGTTAGCGGCGTGGGCCACTCGATTGGCGACTACATGGCAAACGGTGACGGCCTTGTGGCCAAGCATGCGAGCAAAACCGGCAAGGGCGGCCGACTCCATCTCGTAGTTAGTGATGCGACGGCCCTTGTAGTCAAACTCCTCGATGCGCTTGTTGATGAGCGGAGAAGCGATAGGAAGACGCAGAATGCGTCCCTGTGGGCCATAGAATCCGACTGCCGAAATGGTGACACCTGCTACCATATCATCGCCCGCAATGCGTGCTGCGAGTTCCGCATCGGCATGTACCACGTAGGGATCGGCAGCCTTCTTCGGATAACCGATGAACGAGGTGAGCTCACGCTCGAAGTCGAGGTCTGCCACCTTGTCGCGATCGGCATACCAGTTGAGGACACCGTCGAAGCCGATGCTGATGTTCGAAACGATGTTGGTGCCACAGGGCAGATAGGGCTGCAAGCCGCCGCAAGTGCCGATACGCACCAGTTCAAGCGTATGATGTTCGGAACGAATCTCGCGAGTCTCGAAATCGATATTCTTGAGCGCATCGAGCTCGTTCATGACGATGTCGATGTTGTCGGGACCGATGCCGTGGCTCATGGCCGTGATACGCTTGCCTTTGTAGGTGCCTGTGATGGTATGGAATTCGCGGGAAGAGATTTCACACTCCCTGCTGTCGAAGAAGGAAGCAATCATATCTACTCGACCTGGGTCACCACACATGATGACCTTGTCAGCCAACTGGTCTGGACGAACATGCAGGTGGAAGCAACTGCCATCTGCATTGATAATGAGTTCACTGGTTTCAATCATAATTTTAAGGATAATTAAAGGGTAGTAATAAGGGTGTTAAAAGGAGGCGATGAGGATGCCTTCGCCAAACGCTCGAGAAAAGCCTCACTGTTCGAGCCGTCGATAGCGAAGAACGGCCTCGCGCAATCGCCCATAAAGGGCGAAAAGTGATTCTTCGGCACGTTCAATCTTCGGTGCCAAAGCCTTTCTGCTGGCAGCAGATGCCCTGGCATACTCGGAACGAAGCGTGACAAGGGCGGCCTCCTGTTCAGCTATCTCGTGTTCCACAGCCACGCTCCTCTGATAAGCCCGACGGGCATCGGAATTGCGGAACTGTTCCTCGCTGGTATAGATCTTGTCATCGTTGATGATGATGTGCAACTTTTTTTCTTCCACAACCTCTTGGGGCGCTTCCATCAGTTCGGCAATAAGCGAAGCGTAGCCGCCCTCCTCGCGCCAGGTCTCGGCAATGTTATCGATGCGGGCACGACTCGCAGTAGGTTCGTCGAGATAGACGGGATCGTCATCGAGGAGAAAGAGGTAAATCGTCACGCTGTCTGCTGGAGCATTGCGATTAGTGGCCCACCAGCCGACCTGATGTGTCTCGTCGATGGCCATCATATAGTCGTCATAGGGTGAATTGAACGGCATACCCAGGCGCTCAGGCTCGTAGTAGGCATTCATGTCGGGATTGAAGGTGGTGCGATAGATATCGAAGCCGCCCATGCCCGGCGTGCTGTCGCAGGCGAAATAGAGTGTCTCGCCATCGGTGCGAAGGAACGGATCGATGATCCTGAACCGATTCGAGCCGATGCCATTCACGGAATGACGCTCGTCCCATTGCCCCTGGAACCTATGACGATCCTCAAGGCCCGTTCCTGTGCTGAAGAGCTGATAATCGGCCGCAAGACTTTCGAAATACGGTTCGCCCTGTTCGCTCTGAATACGTCCTGATTCGGCGCCCAGACGATAATAGGTAAAGAAATCGTCCTTCGAGGCCTGCAGACTGTCGATGATGACCACATCCTGGCAATGATCGAAGGCACGCTGGCCAATCTGCAGGACAGTCATCAAGCTGTCGGCGCGATTGAGCCATTCGGCCGAAGACAACGCCGGCAAATACGCTTCGAGGGACTCCACGGCACCATCGAAGTCATAGAGGTGCTGCTTGACAATGGCCATATACCAGAGGGCACCCGAGCGGGGATTCTGCCGGATGGCCTTCTCGAGGAAAGGCTTTGCCTCGCTATATCGGCCCAGCTGGCACAATCGCTTGCCTTCGGCCTTGTTGTCCACAACTGGAGCAGCCTGAGCCAAAGGAATTGCAGCAAAAAATAGGAATATGGATAAAATTAACCTGATATTTTTCATCAATAACTGCATTTTAGACTGCAAAAATAACTACTTTTTTGCAAAAAAACTACTTTTTAGTAAAGAATTTTGCTATTTACCTATTTTTTTTATAAAAAAAGAGCAATTTGTGCGAAAAACTGAGTATCTTTGCACCAAATTTCGTTTTATATTCTGGCAAAGCCAGCCTACAAATCCTCAGATAATGTCACAAAACGAATCTGAACGTTGTCTTGTCATCATTCCAACGTACAACGAAAAGGAAAATATCGAAAATATCATTCGCTATGTGTTCAAGCTTAGCGAACCTTTCCATATTTTGGTCATCGACGACGGATCGCCCGATGGTACGGCTGCAATTGTCAAATCTCTGCAAAATGAATTTCCCGAACAGCTGCACCTGATTGAACGAGAAGGAAAGATGGGCCTCGGCACCGCCTACATCGCGGGGTTCCGCTGGAGTCTGGAGCATAATTACGACTATACGTTCGAAATGGATGCAGACTTCAGCCACAATCCCGACGACCTGCTCCGTCTGCTGGCTGCCTGCCGGGAGGAAGGTGCGGATATGTCAATCGGTTCGCGCTATGTCAGCGGTGTGAACGTAGTAAACTGGCCCATGGACCGTGTGCTGATGTCGTATTTTGCATCCAAGTACGTGCGTGTCATCACCGGCATGGACATCCACGACACCACGGCAGGTTTCGTCTGCTACAAGCGTCGTCTGCTTGAAAAGATGGAGCTCGACAAGATTCGATTCCGCGGCTATGCCTTCCAGATTGAAATGAAGTTCACTGCCATGAAGATGGGAGCCAAGATCATCGAGGTGCCTATCATCTTTACCAACCGCGTATTGGGCACCTCGAAGATGTCGGGTGGTATCTTTTCGGAGGCAGTCTTCGGCGTCATCAAACTCAAGATAGGCTCATGGACGAGAATATATCCAAAGTTATAAGCGATGTCTGCATCTTTGCCGAAGGTCATCTGGTCCATGGGAATCTGGTTATCGGAGCAGATGGACGCATAGCAGAGATTCAGGAGACTCCCGACAGCGGGGAGGCTCCGCGCTGGCTCCTGCCGGGTGTCATCGACACGCACGTCCATTTTCGTGAACCAGGGCTGACGCAGAAGGCTGACATTGCAAGCGAAAGTCGTGCAGCAGCGGCAGGCGGTGTGACCTATGTGCTTGACATGCCTAACGTCAAGCCTACCACCACCACGCCCGAGGCGCTTGCCGAGAAACATCGGCTCTTTCAGAAGAAATGCGTCGTCAATTACGGGCTGTGGTACGGCATCACATCCAGCAACATCGACGAGGCACTCGCCCTCTACGGTCGGCCCGACTCGCCTCATCGCGATGAAATATGCGGATTCAAGGTATTCCTCGGTTCTTCGACCGGAGGCATGCTGATGAACGACCGCCAGAAGCTGCGCCAGCTCTTTGCCGGCACGCAACGTGTCATCGGCATCCATTCCGAAAGCGAGGACATCATCCGCCGGAATGCCGACCAGTATCGAGAGATGTTTGCCGGGCAAGAAGTGCCCATGGAGTATCATCCCAAGATCCGCAGCACCGAAGCCTGTCTGGAGACCACGCGCATGGCCGTCGAGCTTTCAGGCGAAACCGGGGCACAGCTTCATGTCTGCCATCTTACAACAGCCGAAGAGCTCGAGCTAATGGGGCCAGCCAACATCACAGGCGAAGTCTGTGTGGCACACCTATGGTTCAGCGAGGAAGACTATCCGAAGCTGGGCGCACGCATCAAGTGCAATCCGGCAGTCAAGACCATTCAAGACCGCGAAGCACTGCGCCGAGGATTAACCGATGGACGCATCTTCAGCATCGCCACCGACCATGCCCCACACCTCATGAGCGACAAACAGGGGGGAGCTTTGCGGGCGGCCAGCGGCATGCCAAGCATCCAATTCAGTCTGCTGGCCATGCTCGAACTCAGCCGGCAGGGCGTACTACCCTTGAACAAGGTTGTGGAACTGATGTGCCAGCATCCCGCCCAGCGTTTCGGCCTCATCGGACGCGGAGAGATTCGTGTGGACAATTACGCCGACCTCGTCCTCGTCGATCCCAATGTCCCCACAACCGTTGATAAGGAGAGCATCCTAAGCAAGTGCGGATGGAGTCCCTTCGAGGGCATCACTTTCAGTCACCACATCTGTGGAACTTGGGTGAATGGACAACAAATATATTCATCATGGCATACGAAGCAAGACTAATCAATGTCGAGGAGGCCATCAAGCAGAAAGCCCCCAAGCAATACCCCAAGATCCCCCGGTGGCTATTCAAGTTCACCGCCTGGCTCATCTGCCAGAAGGAAATGAACGACACCATCACCGCCTTGATGGACAAGGAGGGTGTCGATTTCGCCGAAGGCATGTGCAAGCGGCTCAACGTGAAGTATAACCTCCATGGCATGGAGAACATCCCGGATGAGGGACGTTTCGTATTTGTCAGCAATCATCCGCTCGGTGCTTTCGACGGCATCTCCTACATCAACGTCCTTGGTCACAAGTTTCCCAAGTTCAAGGTCATCGTCAACGACCTGCTGATGTACATCGTAGGCTTGCAGCCCGTCTTCCTTCCGGTCAACACCCTGGGGCGGCAGAAGCGCGAGGACATGGAGGCTATCGACAAGGCATACAACGACCCCGACATGCAGCTACTGAACTTCCCCGCAGGATTCTGCAGCCGCTACATCGACGGCAGGATTCAGGATGTAGAGTGGAAGAAATCGGTCATCACCCAAGCAGTCGAAAGCCAGCGCGACATCATCCCCATGCACTTCGAGGGCAGAAATTCCTTCACCTTCTATTTTGTGGAATGGCTTCGACGCAAACTTGGGATGAAGTTCAACATCGGCCTCATCCTCCTTCCCTGGCAGATGATGAAGACCGCCAAGAACAAGACCTTTACCATCACGGTAGGGAAGCCCATCCCCTGGCAGACCTTCACCGACAAGTCAAAGAGTCCCACCGAATGGGCACAATGGCTGCGTGAACAAAGCTATCAATTGGAAAATAACAACAAATAATGCTCTCCGAGCAAGCTGATTACTCCGAGAATTCCGATTACTCCGACAACAAAAAAACTCATGGAACAACCCATCATAGCACCCATCGACAAAGCAATACTCAAGGAAGAGTTAGCCACAAAAGCTACCCTGCTGCGACATGCACGCAAAGGGGGCACCGACCTATATGTCTTCAATGGCAACGACTGCCCCAACCTGATGCGCGAAGTGGGCCGACTGCGTGAAATCGTCTTTCGCGAAGCAGGAGGCGGCACAGGTCTCGCATGCGATGTCGATCATTACGACTATATGGAAGAGCCCTATATGCAGCTCATCGTATGGGAGCCGAACGAGGAGGCCATCCTCGGCGGTTATCGCTACATCTATGGACCAGACATTCGATTTGACGAAAAGGGACAGCCAATCCTTGCCACCAGTCACATGTATTATTACTCCGACAAGTTCATTCACGAGTATCTGCCATACATGATGGAATTGGGCCGTTCGTTTGTGATTGTCGATCGCCAGTCGAGCCGCAGCGGTGCACGCAGCCTCTTCACCCTCGATAATCTTTGGGACGGTCTGGGTGCACTCGCAGTTACGCTGAAAGGTTGCAAATATTACTATGGCAAGTTCACCATGTACCCGACCTTCCCGCAGCATGGCCGCAACATGATCCTCTATTTCCAAAAAAAATATTTCCCCGATCCCGATCACCTCGTTTATCCATATCACCCACTTGAGACCAACACCGACATAGAAGCGATGGCCAAACTCTTCTGCAAGGACAACTTCCATGATGATTACAAGATACTCAACTGCGAGGTGCGCAAACTGGGCATCAACATTCCTCCGCTGGTCAACGCCTATATGCTCCTCAGCCCCACGATGAAGACCTTCGGCACCGCCATCAACGATGAGTTCGGCGATGTCGAGGAATCGGGCATCCTCATCACCATTGACGACATCTTCAAGGACAAGCACGAGCGGTACATCGATTCATTCGAGGGTTAAGAAAGGTTTGAATGGTTTGAAAGTTCGAAAGGCTACATGGTCCTCAACCCTCTCAAACCTCCTCAAACTTCTCAAACCCTTAAATAAGTCCCTGTTCCACCTGAATGCAGACGTCCTCAAGCTCCTTGTCCTTACCCTCCGGTTCCCACTGGGCCTTCAGGCTCACACCGAAGAACTTGCCAAACATATTCCAAAAAAAGGCGCGACGCTTGCCCAGGAATTCACGGATGAGGTAATACGTCTGTTTGTCACATTCGCGATCCACCAGACGCACCAGCAGCTTACCCTGTCGATAATTCAATCGCTTCAGGCGCGGCTTGTATTGGTCGAACAGCTCCTTTTCCAATCGCTTGAAATAGACTTTCTGCTCCGCTTCCGTCATGCGCTCCATATCAAAGTAGGCCTGCGTCATCAGCCGGCGAGCATCCTTTGCTATAGGGAGCGTCTTCTTCACGTCATAGACCATTCGCAGAAACTCCTTCTCGTGCTTCTTGTCACGAAAGTGCTTCTTCGTGAAGCAATAGACATCCTTCAGCTGAACCACTGCTATCGTATCTCCCGTCTGCAAATCAATCTCCGCCTGATATTGATGTTCGGCAAGGACAATGATTTCCTGTGCCGAAACCCTTGGGGGAACCGACACGCCGAGAGCCAACAGAAGCATCAACAGCAGAGAGTGCGCGTATGTAGGAAAGATACTGGTCATTTTGCGCTGCAAAGATAACGCAAAAAAATCAATTCCATGCAAAATAAGTCCTTTCTTTTACTTTTTTTAGCTATTATCCTGCGTTTCCTGCCTGTTTTGGGGCAGGATATTGCAAATTTAGAACAGGATAATATAGCCATTGAGCAACAGAAGGACTTGAACCTCGATTGGCAGGAACAAATCCTGCAGCAGATTGACATCGAAATGCTGGGCGAAGCCGCCTATGGCGAACTTCTCGACGAACTCAGCGACCTCGTCGTCTGGAGCGACACCACCGCATCTTCGCTCCTGCAGGGACGACTGAAGCAGAACCTCATCCTAAGCAGCAATCGTACCCTGAGCCAACGTGCCGGCTACAAGGAGCAGACGGCAGGCCGTCAGTCGATGAACAAGGCCTATCTCGGCGACCCTTGGCATCACAGCCTGCGCTACCGAATGCAACTCGGCAAGCATGTACAAGCCGGCCTCAACATGGAGAAGGATGCAGGCGAGGCCTGGCGTCATCAGTTTCCCGCCTTCGACAGCTGGCATGCATTTGTAAGAGCCAAGGATGTCCGTATTTCCTCGAATCTGAAACTGCAGGATGCCGTCGTCGGACATTATCGGCTTCGAATGGGCTGCGGATTGCTGGTCAACCAAGGTTTTTCGCTCGGCAAACAATACCTCAGCCGACAACTGACGCAGCAACGCAACAATACGATCACCCCTTTTGCCTCGAATGCCGAGTATGCATATATGCAAGGTGCAGCTATGGATTTGCGCATGGGCAGTCACTTCTCTCTGCTGCCCTACTTTTCGGCACGACAAATCGATGGCACCTATCACAGCGACCGCCGAGTCCTCACCGCCTTACAGACCGACGGATACCATCGGACCCAAACCGAAGATGGGCATCGCCATGCTGCCTGGGAAATCGTTGCAGGTGCCCGTCTGGGATGGCACGGCGAATGGTACGATGTAGGATTGCATGGAACCTATACCCAATTGCAGTACGACTATGTGCGAAACAACCTGTATTACAACACCAATTACTTCAGGGGGCATCAACTCGCACAATTCTCAGCCGACTACACAGCCAGAGCCCTGGGTGGTTTTCTGCGTGGAGAATTTGCAATTGATGACAAAGGTGCTATTGCCAATCTGACTGCCCTACAATATAAACTGAACGACAATTGGGTCTCCACGCTTCTCTATCGTTACTATGACCTGAAATACCGGCAAATCCATGGCTCGGCATTGGGCGAGAATAGTGAGATGCAGGGGGAACAGGGTACTACGCTGAATTTCGACGGACAGCTTTCGGCCCATTGGCAACTGCAAAGCATGCTGGACTACTACTGGTTCGGACAGCCGCAATACGGCATTCGCGACAGCCACTCCCAAGGATTGGAAGGCATGATCCGCCTGATTGACACCCATCGCAAGGTGAATGGATCATTCTCTTATCGCATCAAGCAGAAAGCAGACTATATCCGGCATTCGTTCGATGGGATGCTCAACATCCAGCCCAACGAATCGCTCGCCAGCAGGACACAGCTTCGCGCACGTATTTATAATAAGAAAGAGGACAACGTAGCTACCAATTCCTACGGCTATGCCGTGAGCCAATCGTTCACTTGGAACTGTAGGATTTGGAAAAGCTGCCCGTTCTCGCTCGTCGGACAGGCCTGCTATTTCCACACCGATGACTACAACAGCCGAATCTACCTCACCGAGAAAGCCATCCTCTATGGCTTCGGTCTGCCTATGCTCTACGGAGAAGGGGTGCGCTACAGCGTGACTGGAACCCTAAAAATAGGCCCACATATCAATGTGGACCTAAAATGGGCAATGACAAACTATGCGAATCGTGCCACCATCAGCAGCGGCCTGCAGGAAATCAACAGCAACACGCAGCAGGACCTTTGGCTGCAACTGAGGCTGAAAATCTAGTCCATCTAGAACATTTAGAGCATCTTGATTATCTAGATGTCCTTTTCGTGATATACTGATTGAATTGTTCCTTGTAGGATTCGGTGACACGGATAATCTGTTCTCCGATATAGACACAATCGTTTCGGTCGATGCTGCGTATATGACTCAGAGAAACGATGTAGGAACGATTGATGCGCATGAAGCCCGCTTCGGGCAGCATCTCCTCAGCAGCCGTCATCGTCATGTGCGTGATGATGGGCTTGCGCACTCCTTCAATAAAGAATTTCAGGTAATCCTTCATCCCTTCGACGTAAAGAATACGCGCAAGGGCAATCTGATGCAGCTCGCCATCGGCACGCAGGAAGATGAAGTCATCCTCCTTGCTGCTTGGCTGCGACGACTGGGTAGCCGCTGTATTCGCGCTTTCCTTCATCGCAAAATAGTTTCGAGCCTTCTCGACTGCTGCCTGGAACTTGATATATCGGATAGGCTTGAGCAGGAAGTCAAGGGCATTGACCTCGTAACTTTCGAAAGCATAGTCCTTGAAAGCCGTAGTGAAGATGACACGGGTTCGAGCGGTATCGATGGCGTGCGCCAACTCCATCCCATTGAGGTCTGGCATCTGGATATCGAGGAAGAGCAAGTCCACCGGTTCACGAGCTAGCACATCCAATGCTTCGATGGAATCGGTGAAAGAGCCTTTCAGTTCCAAGTCGGAAGTTCGTCCGACAAATGTTTCAAGCAACTTGACAGCCAATGGCTCGTCATCGACAATCATACAGGTCATACAGTAATCTCTATCTTGATGCAATAATCTTCATTCACTATCTTTTGCTCCCACGCATACTTGCCTGGATAACAGAGGTCAAGGCGGCGACGGGTATTCTCAAGTCCAATGCCTGAACCGCTATGATCACTTTCATCCTTCGGGAAATTGGTATTGCGGCAATCGAACACAATCTTTCCATCGCTCGCATGCAGTCGAACGCTGATGCGTGAAGCATGATTGCTGCTCGTTCCGTGCTTGAAGGCATTCTCGATAAACGAGACGAAAAGCAGCGGAGCAATCTGTTCGTGACCTGTACCAACCTGAAAGTCTTCGTTCACCTCGGTCTTGTCACTGCATCGCAGCTTCATCATGGCAATGTAGTTCTGCATAAATTCCACCTCACCGGCAAGCGGGACAAGTGGCTTCTGGCTCTCGTAAAGAGCATAGCGCAAAAGGTCCGAAAGTTGTGCGATGGCTTCCTGCGCCTGATCGGGATCAATCTGTGTCAAAGAGGAGATGTTGTTGAGCGAATTGAAAAGGAAATGCGGGTTAAGTTGATTCTTAAGCCATACCAATTCGGCCTCGGTGCTCTTGCGCTGCGCTTCCTCGAGTTCTCGCTGCCTGCGGGATGCACGGATATACTTTCGATGAAACATTGTTGTAACCACAACAATGATATCAAGCGAAATCAAAGCAGAAGTAAATGTGTTTTTTCCGATGACTATCATCTCAGGCAATTCTTCTATGTTCGAATGATCGAAACAAAAAAGATGCAAATTGCTGATGGCTATAAGTGCGATGACAGCCAACACGAACCACACGTATCGTCCGCGATCGTATAGACGGGGAATAAGCAGATAAAAGCATGCAAAATAAAGAAAAGCAAACGGCGATATTACCCATGCTCCGGAAATCAGGTATAAATGGATATTACCTACAGGATGAATGAGATACTGGACTCCTGTGGGAGCCAGTATGATGAATATCCAGACAACAATCTGGAAGAAAAGCAAGATGATATCCTGACGACGATAACTATGCATAGGAGAGGTGACTTTTATAGTATAACGTAGAACCGCTGCAATTATTATATCAAAGACATAAATAATAAGAAAAAAGAGCCCCGATGCATCTCACACCAAGGCTCCACAATCTACTCAATCAATTGTCTTTATTGGCTTGTAAATCGGGGTCCACAACACGTTTACCGGTTGCTACATCGTACTGACCGATCTCGAAAGTGGGATGTTCATTGTTGATGACGAACACACGACCCATGACGTTGTTTCCATTGTTGTCGGTGATCTTGACCTTGTAAGCGCCCTCTTCGCGGACATTGAACTTGAACATGTCGTTACCCTTCACCTCGCTGAATGCCACGTAATCACTTTCTCCATTCAACAAGCGATAAAGTTCGACGTTATATATCTTGTTCAACTTCTTGCGGCTCGTACTTGTCAAGCTGCCTGAAACCTCGTAGTTCTGCCGGGCGTCATTGGTCTGAGCCTTTACTTCGTTACCACACACTGTCATCATTACGATGCTGAACATGATTGCAAAAATCTTTTTCATAATTGTTTTATTTTTTATTGTTAATACTGTTGTTCTTGTCTTTTGACACTGCAAAGATGAGACAAAAACGGCAGATATAAAAAAGGATTTCGACGAAATACCGTAGTATTTTCGACGAAATCCTTCATTTCGATGTATTCTTCGATGAAAAAGCTTCTCAAAGCGTTCCTCCCCGAGCCTTCACGCGCTCTTCCCAAGCCTTACGTTCCTGAGTGATGTCGTAGCCTCGGGCAGAGAGATAATTGTTAATGCGGCCCTTGTACTTGTTGAAGACCTCATGCTTCTTGTTCGACGATTCGGCATCGATGGCCAGGTCGCGAGCTTCGCAAAGCCAAGCATACATCTGCGCCTTCTCCTCGCCGGTGAGACTCGGAATCATGTCACAATAGGCATCGTAAGTCACCTGCACCTTATTATAGGTCATAGCATCGAAGATGGCGATGATCTGCTCATGGCTGAGATAAATGCCCAGATTGGCAGGGAAGGCGAAGTGGCTGCGATAGAGCTTGCTGTCACAGGTCGAACGAGCGGCATCGATAGCTCGGTTCTTCTCATCGCCCGTCAAGGTGCGCTTGGCCTGATTGATGAGCGTATCGCGCTCGGCATAAATATCGTTCAGTTCGAAATAGCGATTAATAACCAGGTTGCGCACATTGGTCTTGGCAGGCTCAGCGAGCTCCAGACTGGAAATGTTCTTCTCGCTGCGCGAAGTGATGGACGCAACGTACGAAGTATCGCGTCCCTCACTGTTCACTTCGACGTTCTGCGCGTATATATTATTATATAATGTACACGCGAGAGCCACGAGGATAATTGAAAGGAATCTGTTCATATTGAATCAAACTACCCCACCGTTGCCGGTGGGGTACTGTTTTTAGTCAGCAAGCGGATCAAAAGTGCCATTGGCACCACCCTGGTTGTAATCCTCCCAACCGATAGTCTGCTGCAAGCCTGCATCCGAAGCCTGTGCTGCCTGTGGAAGGCCGAGGAAGTAATACTTAGCAAAGAAATGCATGTATTCCTCCATGTGGTCGCTAGTATAGGAATCGCCCTTCTTGGTCTTGCGTACAAGGAAGTCAGAATAGAAGTTCTTCATTGCCTTACACTGGTCGGCAAGATCATAGCGAAGGTCGATGGCTGCCGGACGACTGATCTCCTGGTCGTTGAGTTCGAACACGAGTGGGTCGTCATTGATGGTTGTGCCACCAAGACCCTGCTTGACGGTTTCTTCGCTCACGCGGAACTCCAGATTCTCGCGACGTTGTCCATTGAGCGGCTTGAAGCCAAGGTAGGTGCAGGTGTTGCCGCCCCAACCGGTAAGTGTCCATGTCGAAGGAGCACCATTGATTTCAGAAACATTGGCACCGCCATCGAAGAGCATCCAGCGACGCAGGTCGTCGAAGCGCTTTCCTTCGTAGGCGAGCTCAATCTGACGCTCGTAGAGCACAGCCGACAAGCAGGCAGCCTGATCGCTCGAAAGGTTGGCATCAAGTCCGCAATCACCCGTGTAACCTACGCGACGGCGAATCTGACGCAGGAGTTCGACAGCCTCTCCCATCTTACCGGCTCCGGCAGCGGCCTCTGCGAGGTTGAGCAGCACTTCGGCATAACGAATCTCGATGTAAGGAGCTGCGGAGTAAGTGAAGCCGGATACTGTTGTCGAAGCTCCCCAACTGTAGAGCGGAGAAGGATTCACGTCGGCATCATCCGAACGCTTGCGCACATACATGCCCTTCACGTTGGCAAGGAGATTCTCGGCCCCGTAGTTATTGCCTGACTCGATATTGTCGCGGTCATCGGCAGTGGTGTACCATACGTAGTTCCAAAGCTCGTAATCGATACCCTTGTTGTAGCTTGGGTTGTTTGGATCGGCCGAAGTGGCATCACCACTATAAGCCCAACGTACGCCAGGGAAGGCGAAAGTGCGATAGAAACGTGGATCACGGTCCATGAACGGGAAGTTGGGATTATAGGCATAATCCGAAGCCTGCAGCTTGGAGTAGGTATTGCACGACGAAGGACGGCGACCATCGGCCATCGGGAACATATCGACAATCATAGCCGAAGGATTCAGTCCTGAACCCGAAGCATTCTTCGGACGGATGGAGCGTTCCCATGTGGAGTTCTTCTGCGTGTCACCCGACTGGATAGTATTGTAGCAGGTCTGGAAGACAGCCTCACTACTGCGGGTCATCGAGAAAAGGGCTGCAAAAGCTGCTGCATTGGCACCGCTTGCCTCATAGAGTCCATAACCACATTTCTGAATCTTGGCCAAGTCGGCATTCATCTCGTTGTAGGCATTTGTCCAGCGGCTCTCATCGCCCGTACGGTTGAAGAGAGGGCTTGCCCAAAGCAGAAGCACGCGACCCTTGAGGGCCAAGGCTGCGCCTGTAGTGATGCGGCCCCAGTTGTCGGCTGAACGCCAACCTCCATCGAGGGTCGAAGCCTCAAGCATAGTGGCGGACTGCTGGAGATCGTTGAGGATAAACTCAATACACTCGCGAGCACTGTTACGAGGATGCTGTGTGCCTTCGATAGGTTCTTCGACAGTGGTCATGATGGGCACACCGCCATACCACTTGACGAGCTGATAGTAGCACCATGCGCGGAAGAAATAGACTTGTCCCAGGAACATATCTTTCTCCTCCTGAGGAAGTGAACCGCCTTCGATGCCTGCAATGACATCGTTGATGTTGCGGATACGTCCCCAGACAGAGGCCTGGATATTGTTCGAACTATAGTGGAAATAGTCGGGCACTGTGTTACCTCCCATGACAGACAGTTCGGCATCGGGATTGACAAAGGCGCTGAAGCCCGAATATTCTTCGGTTGATTTCGCTTGGTCATCGGCACTACCGGTGCTATTGTACTTCCAGTTGGCACCACTCGTCACATCGGGCAGGCACCAGCTATAGACATCGCTGACGCGGGCATTGCATCCTTCGTAATAATTGTAGATATCTACGTTCACGTTATCGAAGTTCTTCTTCTCCTGAAGGAACGAGTCGCTGCACGAAGACAGGGCTACTGCCACGAGGGCGAGGAGGCTGAAGAGACGGATATTTTGATTCTTCATAATTGTTTTCGTATTAGTTATCGTTATTTCGGATTAGAAGCTCAGACTAAGACCAAAGGTCCACTTGCGAAGATTGGGATAGGTGCCGTAGCCGCCTGCCATCTTGTCGGTGAAGTGGTCGGGATAAGGATTGTAGAACGATATGATGTTCTGGCCCGTCACGTTGATACGGATACCATCGACACCCATCTTCTTGACCGAACCCTTG
>JAEEUA010000247.1 GCA_016286775.1 Bacteroidales bacterium | reverse complement strand
GATTGACGTTCGCGTAGTGTCTTTCGCGATTGCCAATAGGCATACAATGCCAGAATCATAGCAATTGCAAGCACTATCATGGCAGCAAGGCTGGCGATAAGGAATTTGTGTTCGAATTCGTGAAGCTTGAGTGTGTCTTCCAGCTTGTCCTGGATAATGATCAGGTCGTGGTTCTGCTTCATGAGTTCACGACTGTTCAAATCGACAAGATTTACATTGTCGGGAGTAATCATCATGCCCTGCAGGATGTTTTCACGCTCAAAGGGTTTGTTCGTCAGGATATCCAAGGCCAGTCGCACAATCTTTTCGCCGTGGGTGGGGTAGATGTACGAACCTACCTGATGACCGAATTGAACGTATTCGATGCCCTCGCCAGGAAGGCCGTCAATACCCAGAATCTTTATCTTTCCTTCTACTTTTTTCTCGACGACTGCCTTATAGACACCCGTGGCCATTCCATCATTGTGGCAAAATACCAGGTCGGGAAGATTTCCCGACATAATTTGTTCTTCGGTGATACGACATGCTTCCTCAGATGACCAATCGCTTTCACGACAGACATAGTCGATTTCTGAATGTTCTGCCATCACTTGCGCAAAACCTTCATGACGTTCCTGTGCCGGGGAAGTACTCATATTACCCGTTATCTCCATGATGAAGGGTTTTCTGCCGCTGATGGACATCGATTCGACCACTTGGAGGGAATATTCTCCCGATGCACGTCCTGCTTCCACATTGCTGCCACCGATGAATGCCGTATAGTCGTCGGTTACAGCTTTGCGGTCGAAGAAGATGACCGGGAGTCCTTTTTTTCGAACTTCTGAAATGGTGGCACTAAGTTGTGATGACTCGTTGGGAGCCACCACAAGAAGGTCGATACCTTCGTTGACGAGACTGTCAATCTGATTGATTTGCAATTGGGTATCGTCGTGAGCGTTGGCAATGATCACCTTTACATTCTTTTCATAAAGGTGTTGTGCTGCCAACATCTCATCGTTTACCTTCTCGCGCCATTGTCCTTGTCCACATTGTGAAACACCTATCTTGTAGGTCTTCACTTCTGTGCAAGCTGTCGTTAGCGCAATTGCTATAATGAGTATTAGATTACTGAAAAAGCGATAGATAGGGTTATTCATAGTTTTTGGCTGTTGCCGTTAGAAATTTGGCTATTGCCTTTAGAAAATTAGCTGTTGTCGATAGTTTTTGGCTGTTGCCGAGATAAGAGTTTATGGAGCCTATAACGAATATAGGCTCCATAATGATATAGTTTTAGCGAAGAATCATCTTCTTGCCATCTTGGAAGTAGATCTGACCCTTGACGGGACTTTCAACCTTACGTCCGAAGAGGTCATAGATGAAGCTCGTGTTGCAGCGTTGCAGCGTTGCAGTTTCGATTCCCGTCTTTCCGTCGGTCGAAACTACAAGGAGGTCATACACCTGGAACTTGCTTGCGCCACCTGTTTGATTCAGTCGAACGTAGTAACTGCCTGCCTCGTCATAGTGAACGCGTGTCTTGCGGATATGGCGCTGTGTAGTTGCTGCGTTGGCAAGACCAAGACTTGTCCAGGTTTCGCCATCGGCAGAAACTTCGATTTGGATGTTTGGCTGGTCGGTGCTGCCATTGCCGCCGTAGATGACAATGTCGAATGGAGACTCGAAAGGAACAGTTGATTCGAGACGACCCGAATAAGGTTCACCCGAAACCTTGCCGCCGAAGGTCAATGCACCCTGTGTAGCATTGCCGCCGATACAATCGAGTGCGGTGTCGTAATAGCGATTTGCCGAAGCACCCTCGTTGTAGGCATATCCGGCAGGACTCAAGTTGGTTTCGCCAGTGAAGACTTGTCCGTTCGACTTGATGGCCCACTGGGTATCAGTGGCCGAAGTTGCTACACGAAGGTTATCAATAGCGGGTTTGTAGATAGTCTTGATGGAGTCGTTGCCATTGATGTCCTTCAAAGGAGTTACGCCATCCTCGTCATAAACGATTTCAGTATGGTCAACTTCGTCGCTGTAGAAGTTCCAAGCGCTCTTGCCGAAGTAATAGGCCTGGTTGACCTTCCAGTTTTCGGTAAGTACCTCAGCAGCTGGTACACCATCGATGAGGGCATTGTCGAACCAATCAACGGTACCGGCATTGAAGTGAGCGAGGGTGTCCTTTACGGCAGGAATACCACCCACGGGTACATCTTCGACAGTCAAATCCGAAGCAAGGAAGCCATCGGCGTAAGCAAATGCTGTGATAGTGCCTGGCTCGGTGATGACGACAGGCTCGGCGTAGAGCGATGCACGATCGGAAGTGCTTTGACCATTGAAGCTATAATAGATCTGTGCTTCGGGAGCAGAAGTGGTGAGCGTGATGGTGGTGAATCCTTCTGCGCCTTCGAGGCTTACAACGGGAGCTTGGAGCACGGTCTTGATTTCAACCTCCTGTTCGAGAATGGGCGAATCATAATAGGCAGGAGCTTTGACGAATGCCTTGAGAATGGCAGGCTGGGTGAAGACGAGCGGCTCGGAGTAGGGCTCGCGGTAGGTGTCAGGTTCGCTGCCATCGGTGGTGTAATAGATCTTTGCACCGGCAATGGCCGACTTCAGTGTGACTGTGGTAACACCATCTTCGTAGGTCAGCGTAGCTGTGGGCTTTGTGGCGGTGAGCACCTCACCTTTGGTATTCTTCAAGAACTTGATGGCGTTTTGGAGAAGTGTATTGCCGCTGTCGTGCAGGCCGTATTCGAGGATGAGGTCTTCGCGGAAGGGAATGACCATAAGCGCATTCTTCTTGCCATGCACGTGGATGGCCGTGTGACCGCCTACAGTGGCCAGCACCTCATCTCCGACATAGTCGCCCACAAGGTCAACGCCATAGACGAGTTCCTGACCGGTGATGGAGGGGTCGAACATCGGCAGGACGAATCCACCGTTGGTCTCCTCGAACTGCACGTCCTTGAAGAGCTCCTCTTCGAGCAGGTCTTCGGCAACGGTGAATCCGTAGGTCTGCTCTTCATAAATCGGACCTCCGCCTAACCGTGTATTGGGTTCGGTGGTAAGGATGGGCACGAAATTGCGCAGATTATCGAAGAATTCGGCAGCGTAATCCTTTGAGCCGATAGGAACCATTACTTCAACAGCTGCCGACGCGGCAATGATGATTACGTCGAAGTTCATGAGGCTGTCCTTGCTTATGGTGCCGTCGATGCACTGATTGAAGGGCAGCGGCGTGATGTTGGCATGATCGGCGATGCCGGTGCCGATGTAGAGGGGTTCGCCTTCGAAGCTGTCAGCGTAGAAGCCTTCTTGATAGATGAAGCCCACATTGGCATCGGTTTCGATTTCAGGCTCGTCACCGTTGTCAATCATAATCAAGCCGATGTCGAGACCACCAGTCACAACCTTGATGATGCACTCCACCGAATCGGTTTCAGCTGTGGTCACTTCCCAAACGAGGGTGTAGTTGCCGTCTTCGCTGGCGCCTTCGGCATTACGACCTAAGCAGATTCCGCCATCAGGACCGGAAATGTAAGTCATGTTCGAATTGCCTGAAACGAATCCACGGTCGGTGGCAGTGGCATTTGCCGAACGTGCGATGAGCGTCACGGTTTGTCCATTGGCAAGTTTGGGCAATGTGATGGTGTTGTCCTTGCGTCCCAAACGGAAGGTTGTGGCATCGATGAGGATGGAGTTGGCACTGAGAGTACCGCCGAATGAGAGTCCTTCGAACTCCTTGATGGGATTGCCATTGGCGATGAAGGTGCTGCTGAGCGTAGCAACGTTCTTCCAGCCATAGACTTCACCATCGTCGGTGGTGCGGTTGGCACCCCAAAGCTGGGTGTCGGTATTGAGGTCGAGTTTGGTGGCATCACTCATGCCATTTCGGAAGTCCCACGTCTTGCGACTTTGGGCATCCATTGTCGATGCAGTCAGCAGCATTGCAACTGCGAGGAGTAGGATTTTTTTCATAATAAAGATGTGAATAATGAGATGTTGGTTAGTTATGTGTTATTGCTGGCAGCCAAGTTTGGCTGCCGACATAAACGAAAGGAACCGCGCTGGGCGCAGGAGGTAGCCAGCGCTACCTTACCTGCAAATCCCAAGGCACCCAATATCCAGGAAGCCCAGTTATAGGACTTTGTGCATGTATCTTCGAAGCAATTTGATCAGCCATACCTCGTGCCTCGTACTTCACACGAACGATGTCGGAGACAAACGACGGGTCGTTGTAGTGCTCTGCAAAGCGATTCATAGCAGGATAGGTCTTGCCTTCGACGGGGAA
>JAEEUA010000046.1 GCA_016286775.1 Bacteroidales bacterium | reverse complement strand
CCAGCAGGGCTAATAGAACGAAAATAAAGATTAGAGTCTTGAATAGTTTCATATCTTGATATGTCGTGCTATTAATAAATAGCGCGCAAAGGTAGTATATTTTCTTTAAAGGTCCAAAAAAAATGCCGGTTAAATTGAAAATACTATCTATAAAGTGTTTCGTTTAACAATCGTTAACATGGATTGAAACCCCAATCCGCATATTTTTTGTGCATTTCTTTCTGCAGATTATCTGTTCTTCTCTTCTAAAATAGGAAACCGAGCCCTCAGCCGAACTCGAAAGATGTATTTGCAAATGAGAACTTCTTCTACCGGTATGGGGATAACAAAAAAGTCTGAAATGAACATCAACAGGTAGTTTTCGTAAAATTTTGACACTAAAATTTGGAACTTTCTAAAAATAGATGTATCTTTGCGCCCGTAACAAATAGTAATCAACACGATGTTCTCAACTCATAATCTGACCTCTTTCGTTCTTTCGTTGTTCTTCTTGGCAGCCTGTTCTACTCGCCAGGACAATTCCGGTGTGGACCACATCCGGGAAGGGTCAGATGGGGCCGATGATGGCATGACCGTCGTGGACGAATCGACTGCTCGAGATCGCAGTATTGTCATTCAAAGTGAGCCCTATAACACAAACATTTTGAATGATGCAAACGGCAATATCAGTCATGCTTCACGCTCTCTGCTTCAGAAGAACGAACTTGTCAAGACCTACTACCAGCGTGTCGGCTGCAAGGATGCTGATTGCAAGGAAGAGTGGGTAACCTTCACCGCTGTTCAATATCCGAAAGACTCTGTGCTTCAGAAATGGGCGGCCGAGGTGATCGGAAATTTCTATTTTGACGCGACACGCGATCTTGACATCAAGGTGAACGGAGAGAGGAGCGAAACAAACGACGATGGCGAAATGACTCTCCAAAATACGGGATGCCGTCCCTATGGTGGTGTTCTCAATAATGGAGAAAAGGCCATGTTCGATTATTATCAGTCCCAGCTCTGGCTCATCGGCAAGAATCGCGAAGAGGAGCATGGACCATCGGGACGTTATGGCTGCATACTCTATCGTTGCTGGCAGACTCCGGATATCGCTTCCTATTTTGTTGCCTATTCTACCGATGTGCAGCAACCTTCCAGACATTATGTGGTCAGTTTCGACCGCAGGACAGGGAAGGAATTGAGTTTCGCCGAAATCATCAAGGACGACTATGTTGCCGAACTGAATGATCTGGTCGTTGATGCTGCCCATCAGCGTCATCGTTCCCTCCGGCATTCCAAGAATACTGATCTGGCCATTGACAAGGAAGAAGGTGATTATACCTCGCTGGTTCCCATCACCCATGTGGGGTTTGTTCAGAATGGCCTCGCCGTGAGCACAGACGCGCTGCCATTTGATCAGTCGGCTTTTGCTTCACATATCCTTGTCATTCCCTACGAGAAGGTGAATCACCTCCTTTTGGAACGTTTTCGCAGATGATTCGAAATGGAAGAGTTTCTGAAGACTGTAGCCAGACATTATAAGGAAAAATCCTGCTTCGAGGCAAGGCAAACAGGCGAACCCGTTTCATTGCCGATGACACGATACCTTTTTTGCTTTCCGAACAGGAGAAGCGGCCTTTTCTTTGCGCGTCATCTTCAGGAGGTTTTCGATGAGGATAAGACCAGTGGAGAGAAGACGCCGTGTTGTGTGCCCCCCATCACTACCATCAGCGAACTGTTCGGCCTTTTCAGTACGCGTCATGTCATCGATCGTACGGCCCTTCTTTTCCGACTTTATACTATTTACGATCGGTTGAGCCAACGTCGCGAACACGAAACATTCGACCAGTTTGTGTTTTGGGGCGATATGCTTTTGTCCGACTTTGACGATGTTGACAAGTACCTTGTTGAGGCCGACAAACTGTTTTCAAACGTTCGTGACCTCAAGGAAATCGATGAACGCTTTGCAGGATTCACCGAAGAGCAGATCAAGGTAATCAGCAGCTTCTGGTTGGGTTTCCATCCCGAGCGGAATTATCCGGAAGGGGATAAGCATGAGGTTTTCGGACAGACGTGGGCCATCCTTGCCGAACTCTACCATAAATTCAGGCAGGATCTTCAAGCTCAGAACCTTGCCTACGAAGGCATGATGGAGCGCGAGGTGATAGAACGTCTGCGGCAAGAAGGGAAGGATGCATCTCGCTGCGAAAAGAATGGTTCTGACAATGAAACCGTTTTGTCGGAACTGCCTTTCCGAAAGGTCGTCTTCGTGGGACTAACTGCCGTGAGCGAGGTCGATCGTCGGTTGATGCAGATTCTCAAGCTTCACGGAAGGGCAGAGTTCTGCTGGGATTATGCGGATCCTCGTCTGCGGTCCGAAAGCTCCAAGGCTACATCCGCTGCCTATTTCACCAAGAACAATCTGTCGGATTTTGGCAATGAGATATCGGATGAGGAACTTCAGCATGGACTCGTTCCGGAAAAAGAACGTCAAGTGAATCTCTATTCCGTCTCATCGGGGGTGGGGCAGACCCAATTGGCAAGTCAGATTCTACAGCAGTGGCATACATCTATCGCTGGTTTCGATCCTTTTCGCACAGCTGTCGTGTTGCCCGACGAGAAACTGCTTTTGCCCATGCTCTATGCCATCCCTCCCGATCTTGGCACCTTTAACGTCACGATGGGCTATAGTCTCAAGAGCACACCCGTGGCAGCTTTTGTTTCGATGCTTGCAGACCTTCAGCAGTCGTGGAGAGAACCTGAGCAGGCATTCTATTTCCGCCAGGTATTGCCCATCTTGTCGCATAGCTTCACGCTTGGCGTTTCCGGGAAAGCAGCACGTCAGTTGACGCGAGAAATCACCGACAATAACTACTATCAGGTTCCGAAGGATATCTTCAAGGACGAAACTTTCCTCCGCATGGTTTTTGCGCCTGTCCATAGCGCTATGGAAACCATCGGCTATGTCGTTGCCATCCTTGACCTCCTTATGGATAAGGCAGCTCAGGATATAGCCAAGGAGAAGGAAGCTGCAGCTGATGAGAAAGGGCAGTACTACCTTTCGATTGGCGAGGAAGATGACGTGCCGCACTCCGATACGATCCTCTTCTCTGATACGGACTACGAGTTTCTCTATCATTACCGCAAGACGCTGCAGCAACTTGACAGGGAAGTAAAGAAACATTCATTCGAGTTCACGCCGAAGACGCTCTTCCTCCTGCTCGAAAAGCTTGTGGCGGGTGTCAGTGTGCCTTTTTCGGGAGAACCCCTCAAGGGCCTGCAGCTGATGGGTGTGCTCGAGACGCGTGCATTGGATTTCGACAATGTCATCATTCTTTCGATGAACGAAGGTGTCTTTCCGGCCAAGCCTGTACAGAATACCTTTGTGCCAATGTCGTTGCGGGATGCCTTTGGCATGCCGACACAGAAGCACCGCGACTCGGTCTTTGCCTACCATTTCTATCGTCTCATTGGACGGGCAAGTCGTCTGGTTATGATTTATGACAGCCGTACCGAGGGCATGCAGACAGGCGAGGAGAGCCGTTACGTCAAGCAGATGCGTTACCTCATGGGTCATGACGACCTGCAGACTCAGACTGTCTCTGAAGATATCGGTGTAGTCAGCCCATTGGGATTTGAAGTGGCCAAAACCCCTGAGGTAATGCGGCTTCTCGGCAAATGTCTTGCACCAGATGGTAAAAGCAACTTCTCGGCTACTGTGCTCAAGGATTACATCACTTGTCCACTCAAGTTCTATCTGGGCTTTGTCCGTCAGCTGAACGAGGACGATGAGGTTTCGGAAGGTGTAGATGCCGCCAACTTCGGAGAGATTCTGCATCAGGCTCTTCATAGCCTTTACGAAGGATGTGAGGGCAAACGTGTGGAGGCATCGATGCTGGAAAGATACATCGACAAGAACAACCGAGAGGTGCAGGAGACCATCAGGAAGGCGTTCGACCAGGAGATGCACCTCGGCGGCAAGCCACTTGAAGGTTATCACCTGCTTGTTTCGCAAATCCTTGTCAACTATGTGGTCGAGACGATGCGCCACGACAAGCAGCTTTGTCCGTTTGACTATCTGGCTGGAGAACGCCGGCAGAACTTCGTCTTCAAGGTGTCGGACCAGCTTGCTGTGAACATCAAGTGCATCTACGATCGGCTGGATCGTCCTGTAATGAACAATCCAAAGGGAACCGTTCGAATCGTGGACTACAAGACCGGCAATTCGTTGAATGGAAGCAAGCTGCAATTCCCGGCCGTCGAAGACTTCTTCAGTGACGAGGGGAAAGGCTCGAAAGAAGCCTTCCAGGTGATGCTATATTGCCTGCTGCTCGAACACGCTTCGGCCAACGACTTGCGCCATTTTCACCTCAACAAGGCGCCCGGAAGTGTGGTCCCGCATCTCTATTTCGTGCGTGATTTCCAGGCACGCAAGGAGACGAGTACAGTCCTGGTAGAAGGCTCGGGCAAGAGTGCAAAGCCACTCGACGACTATTCGCCCTACCGTGATGAATTTCAGAAAAGGCTCATCCGGCTTTTCGAAGAAATCTATGACCCGAATATTCCCTTCCGCCAATGCAAGGACACGAAGCCGTGCGAATGGTGTCCTTTCATCAATCTATGCAAACGAATATAATCCATAAATAATGGCAAAGAACCAAACTTTATCTGACGATCAGCTGACAAAGCTGTTGAAGGATCCCGCTACTCGGCGTGATGCCTTCAGTCAGGTGATACACCGTTATCAGGAGCAGCTCTATTGGCAGATCCGAAAACTGGTGATTGACCACGAAGACTCGAGCGACGTGTTGCAGAACACATTGCTCAAGGCCTGGCAGGCGCTGGACAATTTCCGAGGTGATTCGAAGTTGAGCACCTGGCTCTATACCATCGCCCATAACGAATCGCTGACCTTCCTGACCAAGCGTCAAGCCGAGCAGGAACTCACCATCGATGATCCGGATGGTTATGTGATGGATACCCAGGAAGCCGACAAGTATTTCGATGGAGACGAAGCACAACGCCTCCTGATTGAAGCCATTGCTCTGCTTCCCGCCAAGCAGCGCGAAGTCTTCAATATGCGTTACTACGACGAACTGCCCTACGAAGACATTTCGCGCATCACCGGCACTTCGGTCGGAGCCCTCAAGGCAAGCTATCATTTTGCAGTCGAAAAAATCTCTGCATATTTCAAAAAAAATGAAATTTAGATTAAACCTTTGTTATTGGTATTTGTCGAAAAGGCATAAAAGTATAAACAGTAGTTATGAAAGACAATAAGTTACATATCTTCATGGAGGATCCCGAGCTCCCCAAGCAGCTGAAGGATGCTCGCAGGAACCACGGGGGCATGACGGTTCCTGAAGGTTTCTTCGAGCAGTTCGAGCGTAAGATGAATGCTGTCATCGATGCCGACCTTGCTGCGAAGGAGAAGACGCCCTCCATCGGCGTTGAGACCCAGCAGCCCGTGCTTCGTCCCAAGCGCTGGATCAAGGTGGCTGCTATGGTCGCTTTGGTTGTCGCTGTTGGCCTTGCCATCCAGTTCAAGTGGTTCGGTAACAGCAAGATTGATTCGAACAAAATTAACCAGCTTGCCGGCATCGAGCAGATGTCGTCAGAGGAGATGGAAAAGATCGATGTTCCTGAGCAGGTTGAGGATCTGCTTATGGTTTCGACCACAGATTATGATGTTTACGATATTTACTGCGGCTTATGAAAAGGTTGGTATTGTTCCTGGCACTGGTATTGATCGTTTCTGCTGCCGCAATGGCGCAGAACAATCGTCGCGGCGAAGGAGGAGAGAGACAGGAGCGCCCGTCCTTCGAGAGCTTCATGCGTACAAAATGCGATATGGTGGTTCATGAACTGGGCCTTTCGTCGAAGGATAGTGCGCGCTTCATCCCGATCTATCAGGAGCTTTTGAAGGAGAAGTCTGAACTCTATAAGAAATATGGTGGTGGTCATCGTCTGCGTATGGCCATTGAAAGGGGAGAGGCTGTGCCCGATACTGCCTTGATGCGAGTCATCTATAATTCTTCCCAGCTGCAGGTCGAGGATGCCCAACTCGAGCATCGCTATCTCCTCCGCCTTTCGGGTGTCCTTACGCCAGTGCAGCTCTATAATCTGCAGAAGGCCGAGCAAAAGTTCAGGATGAGTATCATGCGAAGACCTCAAAAACGGCAAGAAAAGTAGGCAAAAAGTTGTTCTTCAACATAAAAATGAATTTTTTTCGACCCCAACTATTGGAGGGGTCGAAATTTTTTTGTATATTTGCGCGCGTAAACGGTTATACTACATGCATGAAACTATCCCAGTAATAACTATATTTCTTTAACTTATAAACTTCTTTACACATGGTACTCGATTCGTTGGCAAACAGTGCTCACTACGAAGCATTGAATCCTTATTTCAAAATGGCATTCGATTATATAAAGAAGACGGACTGGACGACTGTTGAGCCTGGTAAGATATTGCTTGATGGCAAGAACTGCTTCATCAATGTCATCAATCAGGCAGGCAAGACACCAGAGGCTGCCAAGTTTGAAACGCACAACAACTATCTTGACATTCAGATCCCTCTCGATGGTACCGAGCTTATGGGCTTTATCCCCACTCCTGACCTAAAGTTGCCGGATGCTCCCTATAACGCCGAGAAGGACTGCACCAAGTACAGCGACAAGACCGATTGTCTCATCATGGTGAAACCCATGCATTTCGCCATCTTCTGGCCATGGGATGGACACCAGCCTTGCATTGGTGAGGGCAACTGGAAGAAGCTTGTCGTCAAGATCAAACTCTAATCTTTTATTCGCTCAAGTGTTTAATCCTTTAATTTCCTAACAATATGAAAAGGACATCTGTCAAGAAGTCATCCTCCTTCAGCGCTTCTGGCAAGGCGGTTTATGATGTTGTCAAGACTCATGACCCCCTCGTTATCAACAAGTGGATGAATTCCCTGAAGCCAACATCCCTGAAGATGTTGCGCGACTTGCCCTATCTTTCAGATTTCTCGGATGCTATTCTTGGTCGCTTCAAGTATGCTGCCTGGAAGATGCATGAGACTACACAGCAGGCCGGTTCGCTTTCAGATTTGGCCGATGGCTATCTGTATTACGGCCTTCATCGTCAGAAAGACGGCACCTGGATCTTCCGCGAATGGGCCCCCAATGCTACAGAGATCTATCTCATCGGTGAGATGAACGACTGGCAGGAGAAGCCCGAATATGCCTGCAAACGCATCGAGAACGGCAATTGGGAAATCCAGCTGCCAGCAGATGCGCTTCATCATGAGGAACTCTACAAGCTTTCTGTTCACTGGCAGGGTGGCCAGGGAGAGCGTATTCCTTCTTACGCCCGTCGTGTGATTCAGGATGAGCAGACCAAGATCTTTTCGGCTCAGGTATGGGCTCCCGCACGTCCCTATCGTTTCCGTAACAAGCTGTTCCGTCCGCAGGTCGATCCGCTGTTGATCTATGAGTGCCACATCGGTATGGCTACCTCCGAAGAGAAGGTGGGTTCCTACGAGGAGTTCCGTGTGAACGTTCTGCCACGTATTGCACGCCTCGGTTACACGGCTGTTCAGATTATGGCCATCCAGGAGCATCCTTATTATGGCTCGTTCGGCTACCATGTGTCCAACTTCTATGCTGCCTCCAGTCGCTTCGGTACGCCAGACGAACTGAAGCATCTCATCGACGATGCCCACAACATGGGTCTTGCAGTCATCATGGACATCGTGCACTCGCATGCCGTAAAGAATGAACTCGAAGGTCTTGGCAACTTCTGCGGCGATCCTTGCCAGTATTTCCACAGTGGTGGTCGTCGTGAACATCCGCAGTGGGATAGTCTTTGCTTCGACTATGCACGTCCCGAGGTGATGCACTTCCTCTTGTCGAACTGCAAGTTCTGGCTCGATGAATACCAGTTCGATGGCTTCCGGTTTGATGGCGTCGGTTCCATGCTCTATCTCGATCATCAGGGCGGTAGCGGCAATCTGTATGATTACTTCAGCCCGAATGTTGATGGAGATGCTCTATGCTACGTCACTTTGGCCAACGCGTTGATTCATGAGTTCAAGCCTACGGCTGTGACTATTGGTGAAGAGGTCAGCGGTATGCCAGGCCTCGCTGTTCCCTTCGAGGATGGCGGCATCGGCTTCAACTATCGCTTGCAGATGAACGTGCCTGACTACTGGATCAAGCTTCTCAAGGAACGTCGTGACGAAGATTGGAACACCACTGAAATCAAATGGCAGCTTTGCGAGAGCGGCAATCTCATCAATTCGCCGGCAGGCAAGACCATTTCTTATGTTGAAAGCCACGACCAGGCACTGGTGGGTGACAAGACCATCATCTTCCGCCTTATCGACAGCGACATGTACTGGCATTTCAAGATCGGAGACGAGAACCTTACGGTGCATCGTGGCATCGCCTTGCACAAGATGATTCGTCTGATCACGCTTTCAACCATCAATGGCGGTTACCTCAACTTCATGGGCAATGAGTTTGGTCATCCCGAGTGGATTGATTTCCCGCGTGAGGGCAACGGATGGTCCTACAAGTATGCACGTCGTCAGTGGGATCTCGTTGACAACGAGGACCTCAACTTCAAGTTCCTCAATCGCTGGGATATCGCCGAGAATCACCTCATCACCTCTGTCTTGAAGTTCAACGAAGCTCCGTTTGTTGAGATCATGGACAATCGAGGCGATAAGGTTCTTGCATTCGAGCGTCGTCGTCTGCTCTTCGTCTTCAATTTCGATGGCGAGCGCAGTTACACCGATTATGGCCTGCTGGTCAAGAACGGCAGATACGAACTCGTGCTCAATTCCGACGATCCGCAGTTCGGCGGTTTTGGCAATGTGCGTGCTGACGCACCTTACGAGACTGTTCACGACCCGATGTACGAAGAGGATGGCAAGGGTTGGCTGCGGCTCTATCTCCCTGCCCGTACCGCTCTCGTGCTGAAGCGAAACATCTCATCCAAGTGAGTCTAACCTATTCAATCAAATGCCCCGACATCATTGCCGGGGTATTTTTTTGTATAGAGTACTTTGTCGGCCGTGAGGATGCTTTCTCCGAACGCGGCATGACCATTCTCGGCCGAGATTGGTCATGCAACGACTGTAGGAAGTACTCTGACGGCCGAGAAAAAGTTTTCGCCGATTGCGGCATGACCAATCCTGGCCAGGAATGGTTATGCTTCGTTTCGCTTCATGACCATTCTTGGCGCAGATTGGTCATGCGACGACAGTGGGATGCACTCAGACGGGCGACAGAATGCTTTTGCCGAACGTTGCATGACCATTCTTGGCCGGAAATGGTTATACTTCGTCTTGCTTCATGACCATTCTCGGCCGAGATTGGTCATGCGACGATAGTAGGAAGTACTCTGTCGGCCGAGAAAATACTTTCGCCGTTGCGGCATGACCAATCCTGGCCAAGAATGGTTATGCCTCGAGGAAAGATGCAGAATTATGTGTTCTGAGGAGTATTTTGTGAGAGAAGAAAAGGGGATTTTGCCCTTGGAGGATGTTTTTCACGTCAGGGGAACGTCCCACTTGCATTGATAATCGAGATCTTCAGGTCGAGTGCCTATTGTTTGGGCAGGAACCCCAGCGACAATGGCGTAGGCGGGTACATCACTTGTCACGACAGCACCTGCACAGACCACAGCACCTCGACCGATGGTCACTCCTTGCAATAGGGTAGCTCCCACGCCAATCCAGACGTAGTCTTCGATGACAATCGGCTTGAAGATGCCCTGGAAGTTCCGCGACCTGTAGTCGTGACTTCCTGTCATGATGTTCACGCGATGGGAGATGGAGACGCTCGAACCGATGGTGATACCTCCGCGGCCATCGAGGATACATTGTGTGTTGATGTGGCTGTGTTTCCCAATCGAAATGAGGTTGGCATTCATGAAGTAGTTCCTTTTCATGATGAAGCTTCCTTCGCCAATCTTCATGCCGACAAGCCGCAGATAGCATCTGCGCCAGGACCAGAAGGGAATGTGCGGGATGACCGAGTTGACCATATATTCGAGTATAAAGCTTCGTATGAATTTGTAAAGAAAGGAATTCTTGAACCAGACGACGACAACGTTCTTGAGGAAGTATCCGACGAACGGGAGCTTGTTGCTGGACCTGCTGCTGGTTATTCTGTAATTGTAGAGCAGGTTCCGATAGGGGTGATTGCTCGCTCCCTCAGTGCGATAAGCTTCCAGAAACGTATCGACCATCTGGAACCTATAACCTTCGCACCAAAGCCGATGGAGCATTTCCCAATCCAATGCGTATCCCAGGCGGTTTTCCTGGCTGAGGTCGAAGAGGTGGGTCTTGTGCACTTCGCTACGTATTAGGGCAGATCCATGTCGGAACGTAGGTGCAAACTTCAGCAGGCTGGTATCGGGCTGGGTCCGTATCTCTCGATTCCATTCGGAATTGACTTCGATACTGTGTCCATAAAGGACGCTGCTCTCCGAATCGGCTTGGGCCAATGCGTCAGCCAGGGAAGTGGGGGAGACATAGGTGTCGCCGGAATTGAGGATGCTGATCCATTCGCCATCCGTCCTTTCGATGGCTTGGTTCATGGCATCGTATATCCCCTTGTCGGGTTGGCTGTGCCAGTAGGACAGACGTTCCGAAAAACTGCGAATGATGTCGGCTGTTCCATCCGACGAAGCGCCATCGAGCACGAGGTACTGCACCTCGACACCCGTTTGGGACAAGGCACTCAGGATGGTTTCGCGAATGTGATTCCTGTCATTGCGTACCACAGTGATGATGGTCACACGTGGCGTCATAGACCGAGCAGTTTCTTGATGAGAGGCAGTACGTCACGCTTCATCATGGCATCGGTGAGCGAATGTTCTCCCTCGATGAGGAGGAAGTGCTCGGTGCCGTAGGCTTTCTTGAATTCTGCCTGGCAGTTGACCGTAGGGTCATCCTTGCCGAAGATGCCCCAGATGAACTGCTTGTCTTCGGGTGTGATGTTCTTGAGCGTCAGCTTGGTTTCTATCTCCTTGAATTCGGCAACCATTTTCTTATCGACCTTGAACTGCTTCTGCCCGTCGGCGCGCTTGTTCAGGAACTCGACATTCTTGCCCAAGTGCTTGAAGGTGAGGAGTCGGGCCATGTGGAAGGATGGGTTGACGCAGATGCGCAGATGCCCGTGCTGCAACTCGGTGTACATGCCGCCCATCGATGTGCCGATGATGAGATCGGGCTTCTCATCCTCAATCACTTTCGCAATGAAGGGAATGGCTTCGGCGGGAGAAATGGGAATGTCGGGCGAGACCACGGTGACGCCGTAATCTGCATAGAGGTGATTGCGGAGATTTGTTGCTGTCCCGGTCGATCCGGCAGACGAGAAACCGTGCAGATATAGTATTTTCTTCATGATTTATTACTTTGACGTTGCAAAGTTACATATTATACCTCGTTTTAGCAAGACTTTTGTCTGAAAACTTTTGCCAAGTGTTGGAAAATGATTATATTTGCAGCCTAAAATAGGCATTTCTTTGAACAAATATCAGTTAATCCTATACATTTAACAAATAACAAATAACTTTTTCCAGCGATGAGGATTGTAGATTTCTCCAAGACAAACACAGTGGTGAACAAGTTCATCTCTGAGTTGCGTGATGTTAGTATTCAGACCGATAGAATGCGTTTTCGTCGCAACATCGAGCGAATCGGTGAAATTATGGCATACGAGATCAGCAAGGAACTGACTTACGAAAAGGAAGACATCACCTCTCCGCTTGGCATTGCCGAAGCCAGTGTCCCGACCGATACCATTGTTGCCGCTGCCATCCTTCGTGCAGGTCTTCCCCTTCATCAGGGCATCATCAACATCTTCGACAACGCAGAGAATGCCTTTGTAAGTGCCTATCGTCGCTATGATGCGGATACCGATTTCAATTTCGATATTTCAATCGAATATATTTCGGCTCCTTCGCTCGATGGCAAGGTGCTCATCATTTGTGACCCGATGCTTGCCACCGGATCGTCGATGCAGCTTGCCTACGAGGCTTTGCTGGCCAAGGGAACCCCGACCAAGCTCTTCATCTGCTCCGTGATTGCAAGTTGCGAAGCTATGGACTACCTTGAGGAGAATCTTCCTGAGGATGCAGTTGTCTTTGTTGCTGCAGTCGATGATATGCTCAATCAGCACAAGTATATTGTTCCTGGCCTTGGTGACGCTGGTAATCTTGCATTCGGCGAGAAGGAGTAGTGCACAAGCCCACAAGCCGCTGCAATCAGCTATTCATTAATTTCATTCTTCAATTTCTTAATACGCATTAAGCATTGCGAAACATAACACGACTCATTGACTTTCAGCCCAAGTTCTTCAGTTGCCTGAAGAATTATGACAAGCAGAAGTTCAGTCAGGATGCCCTTGCCGGTGTCATTACGGGTATTGTAGCGTTACCATTGGCCATTGCCTTTGGTATAGCTTCGGGTGTGTCACCTCAGGAGGGCATCATTACAGCCATTGTGGCTGGCTTCATCATCTCGCTGCTCGGTGGCAGCAAGGTGCAGATTGGTGGTCCTACCGGTGCATTCATCGTGATTATCTATGGCATTGTCACAAATCCCGAATATGGCCTGCTGGGACTCACCATAGCAACGATTCTGGCCGGTGTGCTACTTATTCTGATGGGAGTGTTCAAGTTGGGCACCGTCATCAAGTTCATTCCATATCCCATCATCATCGGTTTCACGGCAGGAATTGCTCTGACCATTTTCACAACCCAGATGGGTGACGTTTTCGGTTTGAAACAGACGGTGATTGACCCCGCTACCGGAGAGGTTGTGGTCGATCCCGAGACTGGTGCAGCCATCATGGCACCCCTCAAGACACCTGGTGAATTCATCGGCAAATGGATCTGCTATTTCGAGAATTTCCAGTCGTTCAACCTCTGGAACTTCTTCATTGCCATCCTTTCGATCCTGACCATCATCTTCTTCCCGACTTTCATCAAGGATGTGAAGGGACTCAACAAGATTCCAGGTTCGCTCTATGCCATCATCTTCATGACACTTATCGTCATGGCGATGAAGTATTTCCTGGGTATCGAAGGCATCGACACCATCGGCGATCGTTATCAGATTGAATCGAAGTTGCCCACCCTTGCTGTCCCCACCATCAGTTATGAAATGGTGCATGGATTGATGCCCATAGCATTCACCATCGCGATCTTGGGAGCCATCGAATCGCTGCTCTCTGCGGCTGTGGCAGATGGTGTCATCGGCGATCGCCATAACTCGAACACGGAACTTATCGGTCAGGGTGTGGCCAACATCCTTTGCCCGATGTTCGGCGGAATCCCAGCTACAGGCGCCATTGCACGCACCATGACCAATATCAACAATGGCGGGCGTACACCTGTGGCAGGCATCGTTCATGCTTTGGTACTTCTTCTCATCCTCCTTGTCCTGATGCCGCTTGCCAACTATATCCCGATGGCCTGTCTGGCGGGAGTCCTCGTTATCGTTGCCTACAACATGTCCGGATGGCGAACATGTCGGGCTTTGTTCAAGAGCCAGAAATCCGACATTGCCGTGCTTGTAATCACCTTCCTGCTCACCGTCATCTTCGACTTGACCATCGCCATTGAGTTTGGTTTGATTCTCGCTGCATTGCTGCTCTTCCGTCGCGTGGCTGCCACCAGCCATGTTTCCTTGCTGCATGGTGAAGTACATATTGAGGACGATACTGACCTGGCAACCGGCAATTTCGAAGTCGATCACCTCCAGATTCCCGACAAGGTACAGGTCTATGAGATTGATGGACCCTTCTTCTTCGGCATTGCCAACAAGTTCGACGAACTTTCTGCTACTTCGATGTTCAAGAATCATTCGTATCCCGATGTGCGTATCATTCGTATGCGCAAGGTTCCGTTCATCGATGCAACAGGACTCCATAACCTGGAGCTCTTTGTGCAGAAGAGCCACCAGGACAACATCCATGTCATACTGTCCGGTGTTCGTCCCGAGGTGATGCGTGTCATCAAGAATACTTCGTTCTATGAGGAGGTCGGTGAGGAGAATATCTTCGACAATATTCTCTCTGCCTTGGCGCGTGCCCGTGAGATCATCAACGATCCGAAAACTCACCACCGCAAACATCAGAACAAGGCACAATGATCGTCATCGAGGAAATCAAGGGCAGAAAGGCGCTTAAGCGATTTGTACAGTTTCAGTTGGAATTGTATCGTGGTGTCGATGCTTTTGTCCCTCCGATGATTACGGCAGAAATCGACTGCCTGGATCCGGCAAAGAATCCCGCATTTGATTTTTGTGAAGCTGTCTTTTTCTTGGCTTCCCGGGAAGGCAAGTTGGTGGGACGTGCTGCCGGCATCATCAATCGTCACTCCAACGAACGGGTGGGCAAGAAGCAATGTCGTTTCTGCTACCTTGACTTCATAGATGATGAAACGGTGAGCCGGGCCCTGCTTGACAAGGTGTCGGAGTGGGGAAGGAGCAAGGGTATGACGGAAATCGTCGGTCCTTTGGGCTTGACTGATCTGGATTACGAGGGTTGTCTTGTCAAAGGCTTTGACCAATTGTGTACGTCTGCCGAACTCTATAACTATGCCTACTATCCCAGGCATTTCGAGGCCTATGGGATGCGTCCCGAAGCATTTTGGAATGAGTATAGGATGACGATGGTGGACGAGGTCCCTGAAAAGCATCGTCGTGTGGCGGAAATCTCCAGTCGTCGATATGGTTTGCGAGCCTTGAAGTTTACCGACTCTAAGATTCTCGTTGAACGATATGGCCATCGTATCTTCGAGCTTTACAATCAGGCGTATTCCGAGATTTATGCTTTCACTCCCTTGACCGATCGGCAGATCGATTACTACATCCATCTTTATCTTCCGCAGGTACGTCTCGACCTGATACGTCTCATTGTCGATCAGGAGGACAATCTCCTTGCTTTCGGTATTGCCTGCCCTTCCCTCAGTCGTGCTCAGCAGAAGGCCCGTGGGAAGATGTGGCCTCTGGGTTGGTTCTATCTGGCCCGTGCGATGTATCTCACTCCCGACAGTTTCTGGGGCCGATTGCTGCATGGCGGCACGGACTCCTGCGACCTGCTGCTCATTGCGGTGCGTCCCGATATGCAGGGCAAGGGCGTCAATGCCTTGCTCTTCACCGAGCTCATTCCGCAGTTCAAGGCCAACGGGTATAAATATGTAGAGTCGAACAACGAGCTCGAAACCAACCACAAGGTCTCGAACCTGTGGGGCGATTTTGACAAACAGCTGCACAAGCGGCGCTGCACATTCATCAAGGAGCTGTGAGATGAACATCCGACCCTTTGAGAAATCCTATCACTATTTCGCCTCCCGTCGTGTGAGGTTGTGGCTGCTGCTCTTAGTTGTGGTAGCCACACTTGTTATGCTTGTGTCGCGTCTTACGTTCAAGGAGCAGATCACCGACTTCCTGCCTGTCGATGACACGTACAAGCAGGCCATGTCGATCTATCAGGATGTGGCTGCTGGCGACCGTATTGTCCTGCAGTTCTTCGACGAAGAAACTTCTTCATCGAAAGCGAATCCCCAAAAGCTGATTGCGGCTGTAGCGCATTTCGGCAATTTGCTTTCGGAACAGGACACTGCACGATGGGTCGTTGATTCCTGGCAGCCTCAGGTCGATGCGGAGCGTATCCTCGACGTTTTCGATTTCGTCTATGCCCATCTGCCCTATTATCTGGAGGAGCAGGACTATCTGGCTCTGGATTCGCTGATGTCAAGGCAGTCTGAAGATGATTCAACCTACGTTGAGAAGCGTCTCCTATGGGTTCGGCAGCGTCTGGCTTCTTCATCAGGGTCATTCCTTCAACCGATGCTACAGTACGATCCTTTGGGACTTGGTAATCGTGTCGCTGCTTCGCTCCGGAATTTCCAGCCTGAGATGATTCTGGTGCAGATTGACGGCTATCTCTTTACGGCCGACTCTTTGTGTTGTATGGTCAATCTCTCTTCCCCTTTTGGCAGCAGCGAGAGTGCTGGGAATGCAGATTTGATTCATATGCTGGACAGGATAGGCCAGGAGGTACAGACCACCGATGGCGTAATGGTTCGAGCAACAGGTTCTCCAGTCATTGCCGTCGGGAATAGCATGCAGATTCGACGTGATACGCTGTTCTCTGCCATCTTGGCCCTTGTGCTGATTTTGGCGCTTCTGCTTTATGCTTTCCGCAGTTTCAAGGGATTGTTGTATATTCTGGTTACCATTGCTTTTGGTTTCCTCTTCGGGCTTGGACTCATGCGTCTGGTGCATGACGAGATATCGCTGATTGTGGTGGGCATGACCTCCATCCTTATCGGTATTGCTGTCAACTATCCGCTGCATTTCCTTTGTCACAAACAAGAAGGCGGCGATTGGCGCGAACTTGTTTCACCGCTTCTGATTGGTAATATCACGACGGTGGGTGCGTTCTTGACTTTGGTGCCCCTCAAGGCCACTGCAACACGAGACTTGGGACTATTTGCGGCGTTGATGCTTGTCGGAACCATCCTGTTTACGCTTTTCTTTCTCCCGCATCTCGTGGGACACATCAAGGTGCAAAGCTCCATTGTGGCAGAATCTGAAGAAACAACGGCAAATGGAAGCTCAAAGTCCATTCGCCCGTTCCTGTTAGGAGGTTTTCTCCTTGTCCTGACGCTTGTATTTGGGTGGTTTAGTTTCGATACCCGTTTTGATACCGATTTGAACCACATCAACTACATGACCGATGAGCAGCGGGCTGATTTTGCTCGTCTTGCGGAGATTCAGGGACAAAAAGAGGGCTATGCAACCGTCTTTCTGCCAGCTGAAAGTTTGTCAGAACTGGAGTCCAAGACTCCCTTGCTTGACAGTCTTGCCGGGAAAGGGAGAATAACTGCGCTGAAGAATCCTGCGTTCCTGCTTCCAGGCAAGGAGCTTCAACAGGAACATCTGGCACTTTGGAACAGCTTCTGGCAAAGGCTCGAAAAGGAAGGACGCTTCAACTATCCGTCCTTCCAAAAAGAGGCCATCAAGGCAGGTTTTGCCGAAGATGCATTCAAACCCTTTGCTCGTCTCCTGTCCCTGACTTCTGCTGATACATGTCCTATAGACAGTTTTGCAACTCTGACTAACAGCATTCTCACAGGTCTCGTTCAGGCAGAGACTGGGAAGCTCGTGGCACAGCTTTCTGTTCCCGTGGAACATGTCGAGGAAGTGGAAATGCTGACCGGAGGCTTTGATCTACCGGGTCTCAACCGACGTGTCCTGGATTCGCTGACTTCGGATTTCAACTACGTCGGAATTGCCTGTTCGCTCATCGTCTTCCTTTTCCTCTGGATCAGTTTCGGCCGCATCGAGCTGGCTTGTCTTGCCTTTCTGCCGATGTTGATTGGCTGGTTGTGGATTCTGGGCATCATGCAGTTGCTGGACATCCGGTTCAACATCGTCAACATCATCCTGGCCACGTTCATCTTCGGACAGGGTGATGATTATACGATTTTTGTAGTCGAAGGACTGATCAGTGATTACAGGAAATCCGTTCGTTCGGGCCACCCTGTCCATCGAACCCTGGTGAGCTATCGTCGCAGTATTCTATTGTCTGCGCTCATCATGTTTATCGGTATTGGTTCGTTGATTCTGGCCAGACATCCGGCGTTGCATTCATTGGCCGAAGTGACCATTGTCGGTATGGGCGTGGTGGTGCTGATGGCCTGGATTGTACCGCCCTTGCTTTTCGATTGGATGGTCAGTCATGATAATTCATTACGCGTATATATTTTAAAAGGAGAACAAAATGAAAGAAAGAATCAAAGCTTTGCTGGAGGATCAGCTTCCGTTGGTTGATCTCGAAAGCGATGCACTCTATCAGGAACTTGATTCGTTGGGTGTCACCACCATACTGATGACTTTGTCCGACGAATATGGCATCCTGCTGGATAGTCGCGATGCTACGCCGAAGAATTTGCGTAGTCTTGATTCATTGGTCGCTTTGGTCGAACGTAAACTTGCCGAGAAGAAGTGAGATGGATTGAGCATGTCGCGAAGATCGTGGAGCGCTATCCCGATGCGCTCGCCGTGATTTGTCACGACGAGCAGCTGACTTATGCCCAAATGTGGGAGGCGGTAGGGAAGGAGGCGTTCCGACTGCGTGATATTGAACAGGTCCGGGAGGGCCAATATTATATACAAACCTGTACGCAGGACATCGCTTACGTGGTGCGTTTCCTTGCTCTTCATCTGATTGGGGCTCGATGTGACATCCTTTACACAACGGGTTCAACGGGCAAGCCCAAGGCTGTGCTGTTGAGCGATGAAGGGATGATTGCCAATGGTGACAATCTCATCACCGCGATGGGTTTTCATCACGGATTGACTTTTGTGGTATGCGGACCTTTGGACCATTTCGGCCCATGGAGCAAGATGCTTCCCGTCTTCATGACAGGAGGAACACTTCATATTCTTGATGGCCTGAAGGATATGGAGGCTTTTTTCGATGCACTTCGTCCGGCATCCTTCGTCTATGACAAGGCTAAAACCGCTACATTTCTGGTCCCCAGTGCTATTCGTATGCTGTTGCAATTCAGTCGGGAACGTTTGGAAAAACTTGCAGGTTACATCGAATTCATTGAAACGGGTGCAGCTCCTATGGCTACTTCCGATATGCAGCAGTTGCGTGAGGTTTTACCGAATACGAGGCTATATAACACCTATGCAAGTACCGAAACGGGTATTGTCTGTACCTATCCTTACCATCTATCGCCATCTATATTACAAGGTTGTGTTGGTCCGGCGATGAAGCATTCCGTAGTTGCGATTGGACCTGATGGGGAAATCTGCGTGAGTGGGCCCATATTGATGGCCGGTTATCTGAATGAAGATGCAGAAGGGAACTTGCAACTTGAACCTGTCGGCAAACGTTTTCAAACCACTGATCTGGGTTATTTAGATGCGGAAGGAAGATTGTTCCTTACGGGAAGGTCCAGCGAATTTATCAACATAGGAGGCTTGAAATTGAGTCCCGTTGAGGTGGAAGACGCAGCCATGGGCTTTGTGGGGATTTTGGACTGTCTTTGTATCCCAGTTTCTCATCCCGTGATGGGACAGGTTCCGAAGTTGTTGGTTGTACTTCAAGAGGGCTTTTCGCTCAACAAAAAGGAAATTTCCCGGTATCTTAAAGAAAAATTGACCGAAACCTGGAAGGTCCCGATCAATTATGAGGTGGTGGACGAGATTCGCAAGATGCCGAATGGCAAGAAGGATCGCAGGAGCTACATCATGTGAAGTCCGGCCTTGATGAGGGCTTGAACGGACATAGTGGGGTCCTTGGCAAGCAGCTTGCTAATAGCCTTCTGCGCATTGGCCAGCTGATAACCCAGAGCCACGAGCGCCTGGACGGCTTCGTCTCCGTTCTCGTTGCTTGCGATGAGCACGCTGCTGTCCTTTGTTGCCGCATTGATGCCCAATTTTCCCATCTTGTCGCGAAGGTCCACGATGATGCGCTGGGCAGTTTTTGTCCCGATACCCTTGACATTCTTCAGCTGCCGGTCGTTACCGCTGCTCACCACGGCTACGAGTTCGTCGGGTGACAGGCTCGAGAGGATACAGCGTGCCGTGTTGGGGCCTACGCCGCTCACGGTGATGAGCAGTTCGTAAAGCTCGCGTTCCTGTTTCGACGAGAAGCCATAGAGGAGGTGCGCATCTTCGCGTATCGACTCACTGATATAGATCTTCTGCACCTGACCTTTCTTCAGGTGATCGTAAGTATAGACGGAGATGGCACAGGCATAGCCCACACCATGACATTCGATGACGGCCATGGTCGGGTCAAGTTCGGTAATTTCTCCCTTCAGATATTCAATCATTTGTTGCTGATATTTCTTAAATAACAATTTATTTAGGTGCAAAGATAGCATTTATTTCTTTAAAAAACAACTTTTTTTCTCCAAATACTGCAAAAATAGTTAATTTCTTTTTTTATGTGCTAAATATTTAATATCTTTGCACCAAATTTACGCATATTATTCTTAACTATATATGAAAAAGTATCTATTTTTAGTTATTCTTGCTGCCTTATCCTTGCCCATCTTTGCTCAGATGACGTTGACGCTCGATAGTTGTCGAGCCATGGCACTTCG
>JAEEUA010000045.1 GCA_016286775.1 Bacteroidales bacterium | reverse complement strand
AAATTTATTGCAATAAAACGCATCCCCCTAAGAATTCCTTGTCCCCCCCACGATTGATCGTTTGACGTTTGAAAAATTTGAAAAATTTGATTTTTTCTTTTCTGATTGGCTTGTCAATTTTCGTCTTGAGCGCACCCAAAAAAGTGGGCATTTTGAAGGAGTAATTGACAACATATTGTCAAAAAATTTGTTAAATTTGCAGTTGGAAGCCCCTTTTTTGGCGAATCTGCCATACTTTATGCGTAACTTTGCGATGCCAGACTGGAGATGGGCCCTCTTTCGGGATGGCATTATGTTGAACTTCTAAAACTACTTTTGCGTATATGAGAATCGAAGATTTAGAAAAAAAAGCTATCCAGGTACAAACTTAATTCTTTTGCGCTACAGATTCATCAGATTACACGGATTTTCTGTATGGTCGGAATGAGATAACAGCCCCGAAGGGGCGAGAAGATTACAGACGGGGTGTTAGCCCCCGGTATACGAATCCACCCGAAGGAAGCCCTGTAAGGGCGACAAGAGTCTTTCGTGCCCTCAGCACTCATTTTGTTGGGACCCGGTATAACGGGGGCTTACACCCCCGCCTGTAGTCTTGGCAGCCTTTCAGGCTTAGACTTAGACGAACAAAATTTTATCCCAAAGGTAGGTCGAACAAAGATTTTTTAGGATTTTCGGTGGAACGATTTTCGAGGGGATTGAATGAATGCCACGAAGTGGTGCTGAGTGGCTGACAGTCAGCAGATGGAAGCTCGCTTACAGATGATGAATGTAAGGCAGGCAGCAGAGGCGCCATCGGGCGTCTCCATTCAATCCCCTCCATTTTTCATCTTTTTTCATCGAATAATCTCGAAAATCAAATTTTTCAAATTTTTCAAACGTCAAATCATCAAATTGTCACAAAAAATGATGGATTTTGGCTCTATAATACGTATTTTTCGAGGGAAATTTTGAAGAATCGAATAAAAGTTGCTATCTTTGCACCCACTTGCAGTCCTTTATTGGGCTGCTTGGGTTCCACGACTTCACGTTTACCGTACTGGGAATGTGGAGTCACCACCATTTTTGAGACGTCAAAAATGGTTTACAGTAGGCCAATCCGCGAGGACCCGCCTACTTTTTTTTGTCCTTTTATTTGCTGAAGTGGAGGGTGTCGGAAGCGAGGACGGTTCCGTTGGTAACGAGGATGTAGGGCCCGGTGAGAGTCTGCCGGGGCGTGAAGGTGGCAACAGAGCTGGTGGAGCTGTTGCGGCGGATGGTATAGGTGGTGTCGGCCAGGAGGGTGAGCGTATCGACCTGCTCCTCCCAGACGGATTGTACGGAGTCGTAGCGTGCGGCAACGGCGAGGGAGTCGAGGACATTGTTGCTCCATGCCGATGCGACAATCATGTTGGGCTTCTGAAGCACGACGGGAGCCTTGGCATCGAGGAAGGATCCTTCGCGGGCTGTGCCGCGCCACGTGCCTCCGAAGATGAGGATGCTGTCGGCTGAGCAGATGGCGTTGCGGGCAGCGTTGATGTTCCAGGTGCCATCGGTGGCGCGCATCAGGCCTTCGGTGAGGTGGATGCCATCGCCCTGCGTGCTGGTGACATTGACCTTGACGGCATACTGGCATTGGAGCATGGTTGCGGTGATGGACGTGGGCTGGCTATCGACGAAGAGGGCACCCGTGCCGCTGAGCGTGAGCCTGCCGCCCACCTGGATGGCGCCATAGAGGTGGTTGACGGAGTTCTTGGAGAGTACGATGTGGCAATCGTCGTTGCCCGTGCTCTGGAAGACGGGACCCTGCTGGCTGCGCAGCGAAAGGCCTTCGAGGTAGAGGGCATAGGAAGTGCGGCTCTCGATGGTGAGGCTGCCGTCGGAGGTGCCCAGGCTGTCGGTATTGTAGCCATAGACGAAGTAGGCCACGTTCTGCGCCTCGCTCCGGATGGTGACGTGACTCCCGTCGGTGGTGCTGTTTACCTGATCGGCAGCGGGACCCCAGACGCGTGCCTGGGCATTGGCGTATTCGACATAGACCAGGTTGTTGTAGATGCGCACGACAGAATTGGCGGGGGTGAACGATGTGCCCAGCGAATCGGTGTCCCACTCGCTGCAGGAGGCGAGGAGGAACACGGAGAGGAGGAGAAACGCTCCTCGAAGTGGGGTTATTCGGGATTTGGGCATATTTGGTTTCGGGGCGGCTGGGTTTCGGGATTTCGGAATGCCGGAATGCCGGGATAACGAGATACCGGGATATCGGAATATCGGGATATCGGGAAAAAAGGGGACTTTGCTTCCTTATTTCTTGATGGCGCAGGTGCGGCACTGGGTGAGTTCGCCGCGGAAGCGCTTTTCGACGAGGTGCTTGAGGCGGTCCTTGAGGGGTTCGATGCGGATGCCGTCGATGACGTCGCCCATGAAGGCGAACATCAGCAGGAGGCGTGCTTCGGCTTCGGGAATGCCTCGGGTGCGCATATAGAAGAGGGCAGCGGGGTCGAGCTGGCCGGTGGTGGCACCGTGGGAGCACTTGACGTCGTCGGCGTAGATCTCGAGCTCGGGGCGTGCCACGATGTGGCAGCTGGGAGTGAGGATGAGGTTGCGGTCGGTCTGATGGGCATCGGTCTTGTCGGCGCCTTCCTGGACGAGGATGCGTCCGATGAACGAGCCGCAGGCCTCCTCGTCGAGCACATACTTGAAGAGCTCGTCGCTCTGGCACTTGGGTGCGCGGTGGCGGATGTAGGTGACGTTATCGACCTTCTGGTCGCGGTCGGCGATGCAGAGTCCATAGAGGTGGAGGCTGGCATCGTGGCCACAGAGGTCGGTATAGACGCGATTGCGTGTCTGACCTGCTGTGAGGGCATACTGGCCGATGGCGACGTTGCTGCCTTCCTGCTGTTCGACATAGACCGAGCTGAGGCGGCGGCAATATTCGTGATGCTCCTCCAGTTCGTAGAAGTCGAGGCTGGAGTAGGGGCCGGCAAACACTTCGGTGACCTGAAGGCTGAGCAGGGTGCAGGTGCGGAGCTGCGAGGCATGGTCGCAGACGAGGATGCTGGCACGTGCGCTTTCGCCAAGGATGATGAGAATGCGCTGGCTGGCCATGAAGTCCTCGACGGCACGCAGCAGGGAGATGAGCTGGATGGGACGTTCGACCGTGACTCCATCGGGCACATAGAGCACAAAGCCATCCTGGCAGAGCAGGGTGTTGAGGGCAGCTTCGCCAAGGGGACGATGGGCGGTGACGTTGGTCCCCTGGTTGCGTACGTCGTAGGGCGGCTCTTCGTGCATGGCGAGGCGATTGTAGTAGCGTGCGGCGATGTCGGGATAGCGAAGCGCGAACTCGCGGAGCGAACCCGAGAAGACGCCATCGTCGCCCTGCCGGCTGTGGGAGACGAGCTGCTCGTTGACCAGATAGTGCACGCTGGTGGACAGTTCGGGGACGGCGCAGGTGAAGAGGTCGTTGCGGTCGGTGGGAACGGCAAAGCGTGACAGGTTGAGGCTGTAGTCGGCGGCGAGCAGGGCTTCGGGATCGACGTGGGTGTAGTCCTTCGGACGGCTCAGTCCGACGCGCTGCAACACCTCGGCAGCCGCTTCGCGCTGGGCGTTGAGGACGGGTGCCGCGTGCTCGTCGATGAGTGTCCGCTGGGCGTTATAGAGGTCGATATATTGCTGATGGGAGGGCATTCGGGGAGAGATTTTTTTCGGGATTTCGGGATTTCGTAATTCCGTTTTTCAGGGATTTCGGGATACCGGTATTTCGTTATTTCGTTATACCGTTATACCGTTATTTCGTTATATCGGGATAACGATGGTAAAGATTATCCTTCAAATTCCTGTTTGACCCAGTCGAAGCCTTCGGCGAAGATGCGGTCGCCGAGTTCGGGGCCACCGCTCTTGACGATGCGGCCGCGATAGACGATGTGGACGAACTGCGGCTGGACGTATTCGAGGAGCTTCTGGTAGTGGGTGATGACGATGCTGGAGCGCTCGGCACTCTTGAGGCGATTGACGCCTTCGCTGACGATGCGGAGTGCATCGACGTCGAGGCCGGAGTCGGTCTCGTCGAGGATGGAGAGGGTGGGTTCGAGCATGGCCATCTGGAAGATCTCGTTGCGCTTCTTTTCGCCGCCCGAGAACCCTTCGTTGACCGAACGATTGGCGAGCTTGTTGTCGAGCTGGACAACGGCACGCTTTTCGCGCATGAGGCGCAGGAATTCGGTGGCCGTGAGGGCGGGCAGGCCGCGGTATTCGCGCTGGGCATTGACGGCAGTGCGCATGAAGTTGACCATCGAGACACCTGGGATTTCGACGGGATACTGGAACGAGAGGAAGATGCCTTCCCAGGCGCGTTCCTCGGGCTTCATCTCGAGGAGGTTGCGGCCTTTGTAGAGAATCTCGCCCTGGGTGACCTCGTACTGGGGATTGCCGGTGAGGATGGCCGAGAGGGTGGACTTGCCGGCACCGTTGGGGCCCATGACGGCGTGGACCTCGCCGGGGTTGATGGTGAGGTTGATGCCACGGAGTATTTCTTTGCCAGCGGCGCTGGCGTGGAGGTTGCGGATTTCGAGTAGGGACATGGTGGGTATTATTTGGCAGCCATTGATGGCTGCGACAAGGACGAATGCAGCCAAACATGGCTGCAACGGAGACGAAGGGGGCCGAAGGGGCTGCGACAGGGGCGAATGCAGCCAAGGATGGCTGCAACGGAGACGAAGGGGCCGAGGGGCGGCGACAGGGACGAAGGGGACCGAAGGGCCGCGACAGAGGCGAAGGGGCTGGGTTATCCGACGCTGTTTTCGATGGAGAGGCTGAGGAGCTTCTGGGCTTCGACGGCGAATTCCATGGGGAGCTTCTGGACGACCTCCTTGGCGTAGCCACCGACGATGAGGGAGACGGCGTCCTCCTCCTTGATGCCGCGCTGCTGGCAGTAGAAGAGCTGCTCTTCATTGATCTTGGAGGTTGTGGCTTCGTGCTCGACGATGGCAGTGGGGTTCTGAATGTCCATGATGGGGAAGGTGTGGGCACCACAGGTCTTGCTGAGCAAGAGGGAGTCGCACTGGGTGTAGTTGCGCACACCGTCGGCACCAGGCAGAATCTTGACCAGGCCGCGATAGGAGTTCTGGGAATGACCTGCCGAGATACCTTTCGAGATGATGCGCGAGCGGGTGTTGCGCCCGATGTGGATCATCTTGGTGCCGGTGTCGGCCTCCTGGTAGTTGTTGGTGACAGCCACGGAGTAGAATTCGCCCTGGCTATTGTCGCCCTTGAGGACGCAGGAGGGGTATTTCCAGGTGATGGCCGAACCCGTCTCGACCTGTGTCCAGGAGATCTTCGAGAAGTCGCCTGCACAGAGGGCACGCTTGGTGACGAGGTTATAGACGCCACCCTTGCCGAACTTGTCGCCCGGGTACCAGTTCTGGACAGTGGAGTACTTGACTTCGGCGCGTTCGTGGACGTAGATTTCGACGACGGCAGCATGGAGCTGGTTCTCGTCGCGCATGGGGGCCGTGCAGCCCTCGAGGTAGGAGACGTAGGACTCCTCGTCGGCAATGATGAGGGTGCGCTCGAACTGTCCGGTTCCGCTGGAGTTGATGCGGAAATAGGAGGCGAGCTCCATGGGGCAGCGCACACCCTTGGGGATATAGACGAACGAGCCGTCGGAGAAGACGGCTGAGTTGAGGGCCGAATAATAGTTGTCGCGCACGGGCACCACCTTGCCGAGGTACTTGCGTACCAGGTCGGGGTACTCGCGCACGGCTTCGCCAAAGGAGCAGAAGATGATGCCGAGTTCGGCAAGCTTGTCGCGGTAGGTGGTCTTCTGCGAAGCCGAATCGACAATGGCATCGACCGCCATGGTGGAGGACGTCTCGACTGCCGAAAGCTCGGTTCCGGTGGTCTTGCCGAGCAGCATGTCGCGCTCGTGGAGGGGTATGCCAAGCTTGTCGAAGGTCTTGAGGATCTCGGGATCGACGTCGCCGGCAGCTGCCTTCTTGCGGGGTGCGGCATAGAAGGAGATGTTGTCGTAGTCGATGGGATCGACCTTGACGTGTCCCCACTGGGGCACAGGCTGCTGATGCCAGTAGCGATAGGCTTCGAGGCGGAACTGGAGCATCCATTCGGGCTCCTGCTTCTTGGCCGAAATCAGGCGCACCACGTCCTCGTTGAGGCCTTTGGGGATGATGTCTGTTTCGATGTCGGTCGTGAAGCCGTACTTGTATTCGCTCGAGGTGAGGTCCTTGAGTACGTCTTCGGACGATTGTTCCTTATTCATGTCACTTGTTGTTGAGCAGCTCGAGCGTGGGCTTCAGGATATGTTCCGAGGCCCAGGGGGCAGCGATGTCGATCAGATGATGGATGCGGGGGACGAGCGAGCTGGTCTCGAGGTATTGCTGCATCTTGGGGAGATCGATATGGGCGGTGATCACTTCGCAGAGGGAGATGAGGAGCGCCACGATGATGCCGAACTTGATGGCACCCACCACTCCGCCTCCCAGGCGGTTGACCCAGCCGAGCGAGATGGAGTCCATGAAATGGTCGAGCAGGACAGCAAGCCGGTTGAGCAGGAACATGGCCAGGAAGAAGACTACCACCCAGACGACGATGGAGGCGAGTGTCTCGCTCTCGATGAACTGGTTGGCGAAGGGCTTGGTGAAGGGTGATGCCAGATTGGCAATGATGGCAGCCAGCACCAGGCCTGCGATACCGACGGCTTCCTTGAAGAAGCCGCGGTAGAGGCCGATGCAGGCACCAATGCCTATGAAGATTAGAATGATGCGATCGAGGTCGTTGAGAACCATAGGAGGGTGGGATTAGGGCAGCCAAGCTTGGCTGCCACGGAAACACTGGGGTGAACGAGGGGGCAGCCAAGGATGGCTGCCACGGGAACACGGGGGTTAGAGCTTGGCCTTGATTTCGATCTCGGTGTAGGTCTCGATGAGGTCGCCTTCCTGAATGTCGTCGTATCCGCTGATGGAGAGACCGCATTCGAAGTTGGTGCCGACTTCCTTGACGTCGTCCTTGAAGCGCTTGAGGCCAGCGAGTTCGCCGGTGAAGATGACGATGCCGTCGCGGATGACACGGGCCTTGTCGGTGCGATGGATCTTGCCGTCGCGTACGATACAGCCAGCCACAGCGCCGACCTTCGAGATCTTGAAGACGGTCTTGACCTCGGCATTGCCGCAAATCTCCTCCTTGACGATGGGCTTGAGCATGCCTTCCATAGCTTCCTTGACCTCCTCGATGGCGTCGTAGATGATGGAATAGGTGCGGATATCGACACCGTCCTGGTCGGACAGACGCTTGGCAGCGAGCGAAGGACGTACCTGGAAACCGATGATGATGGCCTTGGAGGCTGCGGCGAGGACGACATCGCTCTCGGAGATCTGACCCACGGCCCTGTGGATGACGTTGACCTGGATCTGCTCGGTGGAGAGCTTGATGAGCGAGTCGGTGAGGGCTTCGACAGAACCATCGACATCACCCTTGACGATGAGGTTGAGCTCCTGGAAGTTGCCCACAGCGATACGACGACCGATCTCGTCGAGGGTGAGGCGCGTCTGGGTACGCAGGGCCTGTTCGCGCTGCAGACGATCGCGCTTGGCGGCAATGTCGCGTGCCTCCTGTTCGGAGTCAAGCACACGGAACTGGTCGCCTGCCGAAGGTGCGCCGCTGAGGCCGAGCACCTGTACGGGAGTGGCGGGACCGGCTTCCTGCACCTTGGCACCACGTTCGTTGAAGAGCGCCTTGACACGGCCATAGTGCTTGCCTGCGATGACCACATCGCCCACATGGAGCGTACCATTCTGGACGAGGACGGAGGCTACGTAGCCGCGACCCTTGTCGAGTGTGGCTTCGATGATGGAGCCGCTGGCCTGCTTGTTGGGATTGGCCTTGAGGTCGAGCAGTTCGGCTTCGAGGAGCACCTTTTCGAGCAGTTCATCGACATTGAGACCATCACGAGCCGAGATGTCTTCGCTCTGGAACTTGCCGCCCCACTCCTCGACGAGGTAGTTCATGGCAGCGAGCTGCTCCTTCACCTTGTTGGGGTTGGCGGTTGGCTTGTCGATCTTGTTGATGGCGAACACCATAGGTACACCGGCTGCTGCGGCGTGGTTGATGGCCTCCTTGGTCTGGGGCATCACGCCGTCGTCGGCAGCGATGATGATGATGGCGATGTCGGTCATCTTGGCACCACGGGCACGCATGGCGGTGAAAGCCTCGTGACCAGGGGTGTCGAGGAAGGTGACGTGACGACCATCCTTGAGCTTGACGTTGTAGGCACCGATGTGCTGGGTGATGCCACCTGCCTCGCCGGCGATGACGTTGGTCTTGCGGATGTAGTCGAGGAGCTTGGTCTTGCCGTGATCGACGTGACCCATGACCGTGATGATGGGCGGACGCGACACAAGGTCCTCCTCGCGGTCGGCTTCCTGCTCGAGTTCAGCCTCGACCTCCTCGCTGACATACTGTGTCTCGAAACCGAACTCTTCGGCCACGAGGTTGATGGTGTCGGCTTCGAGGCGCTGGTTGATGCTGACCATCAGGCCGAGCTGCATACAGGTCATGATGACGTTGGTGACAGGCACGTTCATCATCGTGGCAAGGTCGTTGACCGTGACGTACTCGGTGAGCTTGAGCACCTTCGACTCGGCAGCCTCCTCAGCCTGTGCTTCGGCAGCAGCTGCAGCAGCAGCGTTGCGCTTGTCCTTGCGGTACTTTACAGACTTCTTGTCGGGCTTGTTGGTGAGACGAGCGAGGGTGTCCTTTACCTGCCTCTGTACATCCTCTTCGGTAACCTCCTGCTTGTAGGCATTGCTGCCCTTCTTCTTGTCCTTGCCCTGGTGGCGTCCGCGTCCGTCGGTGTTCTGCTGATCCTTTCGGTCGCGACGTTCCTGGCCCTTGGCATCGCGTGCCTTGCCCTGCTTGATGACCTCGTTGATATCGACCTTCTGGGCACCACGCTGACGGCGGCTGCCATGGCCCTCTTCGCTGGAGGTACGAGCCTGGGTGGCTGTGCCGTGGTTCTGTGACTTCTGCTCGCGCTCCTTCTTGCGCTCCTCCTTGGTCTTCTTCTTCGGACGGGTGGATTGGTTGAGGGAGTCGAGGTCGATGGTTCCGAGCACGTTGAGCTGGGGCTGTTCGGGCTGGTTGAGGCGGAAGACCTCGCCATTGCGAGCCTCGGCGGGCAGGGGTTCGTCGTTGATGCGATCCTTGCTGCGCTCGCCCCAGATGGACTGGTTGGGCTTCTTCTCGGCGGGAGCGTCGGCCTTCTTCTGGCCCTGCGCCTTGGCCTTGCCCGTGTCGCTTGCCTTCTTGGCATCAGCCTTCTCCTTGGCGGGTTCGGTAGGCTTCTTTGCCTCGGGTTCAGCAGGCTTCTTTTCGGGTTCTACCTTCTCGACGGGCTTTGTTACCTCGGGTTCGGCCGGTTTATTTACCTCGGGTTCAACCTTTTCGACGGGCTTTGCTGCCTCAGGCTCGGCAGGCTTCTGGACCTCGGGCTGGGGCTCGGGAGCCTTGGCGGGCGTCTCGGCCTTGGCTTCGGGCTTCGGAGTGGCGGGCTTCTTGGGGCCATCGAGGTCCATGTGACCTACGATCTTGACGCCGGTATTCTGGAGCTTCTCTTCGGTTTCGGTCTTGGCTGGGGTAGTGGCTGCAGCGGCCTTCGGCTTGGAAGACTGCTGACGCGTCTGGGGAATGCCCTGGTTGATGGCGTTGACTTGACGAGCCTCTTCCTTCATCTTGTCGCGGGTGAGCATACGCTCCTGACGTTCGCGCTCAGATGCCTGCTTGACCGATTTGTCCTTATTGAATTCCTTGCTTAGTAATTCATAAAGGTGGTCGGGCACCTGGCTCATCGGATTCCAGCTGATGGAAGCATCTCCTCCCTTCTTTTCGAGGAAATCGACCAGCGTTTGGATTCCGACGTTGAAATCTTTTGCTATCTTGCTTAATCTCATTCAAATAAAGGTTTTAATGGTTAACTATTCTGCCTCAAGATTACTGGTTGCTTCTTCGGAGTTGTCCGAATCCTCGGGGTTCTCGGTATCTTCGGCATCGTCCTCGGGCTTTGAATCGGCGGGTTCGAATTCCTTGGAGAGGATGGCACGTACTTCTTCGACGGTCTCGTCCTCGAGGTCGGCGCTGTCGGCCACAAGCTTGGGATCGGCGTCGAGCACAGCCTTTGCGGTGGCAAGACCGATGCCCTTGAGGGCCTGAATTACCCAGGGGTCAATCACGTCGGCGAAGTCGTCGAGGAAGATGTCGTCGCTGTCGCCTTCGCGGTACACATCGATCTGATAGTCGGTGAGCAGACAGGCGAGCTTGATGTTGGCGCCGTTCTTGCCGATGGCGAGCGAAACCTCTTCAGGGCGCATGAACACTTCAGCGGTCTTCTCGGCTTCGTTGACATGAATCTGAGAGATGGATGCCGGGGAAAGGGCACGCTGAATAAACAGACTTGGATTGGTGGTATAGGGGATGACGTCGAGGTTCTCGCCACGCAGTTCGCGGACGATGCCATGGATACGGCTACCCTTGACGCCGACGCAGGCGCCTACGGGGTCGATGCGGTCGTCGTTGGTCTCGACGGCAATCTTGGCACGCTCGCCTGGCAGACGAACGATCTTGACAATGCGGATGGTGCCGTCGGCTACCTCGGGAATCTCCTGTTCCATCAGAAGCTGGAGGAAAATGGGTGCGGTGCGCGAAAGGATGATCTTGGGGTTGTTGTTGTTGTTGGTAACATCGAGCACAACGGCACGTACCTGGTCGTTCTTGCGGAAGTTGTCGCCCGGAATCTGTTCGCTGCGGGGGAGAGACAGCTCGTTGCCATCCTCATCGACGAGGAGCATCTCGCGCTTCCACACCTGATAGACCTCGGCCGAGATGATGCGGTTGATGAGGTCCTTGTACTTGCTCTGGAGCAAATCCTTCTGCAGTTCGAGAATCTTGGCAGCCAAGGTCTGGCGAAGGTTCAGGATGGTGCGACGGCCGAATTTCTCGAGGTGCACCTCTTCGGTGAAATCCTCTCCGATCTCGATGTCGTCAACGGTCTTGCGAGCCTCGCTGAGAGCCACCTGGCGCTTGGGGTCGGTGAGGTCCTCGTCGGCTACAACCTCGCGGTTCTGGTAGATCTCGAAGTCGCCCTTGTCGGGGTTGATGATGATGTCGAAGTTCTCGTCGGTATCGAATGTCTTTGCCAATACGGAACGGAACGAATCCTCGATTACGCTGATCATTGTGGAGCGGTCAATGTTCTTAAGCTCCTTGAATTCCTGGAAGGTATCTACCATTGAGATCACATCCTCTTTCTGTCTTGCCATTGCTTGATAATATAGTTTTTTAGTTAATAATTCGAGTTGATTCTCAGAAGTTGTAGTAGATGCTGTTCACATCCTTGTGGGCGATGTGCTCGTGGTGCTCGACCTCCTGCTTCTTCTTGCTTTGTTTGCCTGTGACGGGATCGGTGACACGCTCCATGGTTGTCCAGGTGAGGTCGAAGCCCTCGTCGTCGGCAGCCCCGAGGATTCCGCGCAGCTTATGTCCATCGCGCAAGAGGACTTCCATGGTTTCGCCTTCGAACTTGGCATACTGGCGCAGCGTGCGGAGAGGAGCGGTGAGGCCGGCAGAACCCACTTCGAGCTCGAAGTCCTCCTTGTCGCGGTCCATATGCTCTTCGATGTACTGGTTGAGTGCGACGCACTCGTCGATGTCGATGGCCTCGTCGTTGTCGAGCGTAACGACAATCCTATTGTCGCGGCTTACCGTCACGTCGATGAGGAAGCTTTCGCTGTCGGTGGCCAGAAGGAACTGGTCCACCAGATCGATGATTTCCTGCTTCTGAATCATGTTAGAATATTGTTATAATAGAGAAGAGGGAACCGAAATTCGGTCCTCTCTTCCGTGTTTTGCGGTGCAAAGATACCTATTATATTTTAAACACGCAAGAAAAAAGTGATAAAAATTTAATTTTTTGCTGATTTTGTGCGGATTCCGTTATTGGAGATTGCAAAATTGGGTAGCCAGGCATGGCTGTTATAGGGACGAAAGATGGGAACGAGAGGGTCACGAAAGAGGGGGGGGATGGGAGAGGGTAGCCAAGGATGGCTACCGCTGAAACAAGGGGACGAGGATGGAAAAAAAATGGGGCGTTTGGGGCGATTTACTCACTTTTAGGTATTGCGAGGCCGAAGAAAAGCGGCTATCTTTGCACCCGCAAAAAAAGAAAAATCAGCAATTATGAGTAAATGGATGGTTGTGCTGCTTGCCCTGACAATGGCATTGACAAGCATCGAACAGAGTTGTGCACAGGATCGGCGGACGCTCGATTCTCTGCAGGCTCGCATTGCTGCGCTTGAGAAGCGCACCGAACGTGTTGAGAATTTTCATCGCCGTTTCACCGTGGGCGGCTATGGCGAGGCCGTGATGAGCCGCATGTTCTATAGTGATAACTACAAACGTTACACAAATGCCGACCTTTACAAGGACGATGATGGCTTCGGACAGTTTGACCTACCTCATGTAGTGATCTATATGGGTTACGATTTCGGACATGGCTGGACCATGGGCACGGAAATCGAATTCGAACATGGTGGCGCTGAGACAGCCGTAGAGATTGAAGAAGAAGAGACCGGCGAGTATGAGACAGAGACCGAACGCGGAGGTGAGGTGGCCCTGGAGCAGTTCTGGCTGCAAAAGAGCTGGGGTAAAGGCCTGAACCTTCGAATGGGACACATCATTGTGCCTGTCGGTGCCACCAACCAGCATCATATGCCCAATGAGTTCTTCACCGTCTATCGACCGGAGGGTGAGAACACAATCCTGCCCTGCACCTGGCACCAGACGGGCATCAGCCTGTGGGGCCGACTGGAGGACTGGCGATACGAGGTGCAGTTCTTGCCGGGACTTGAGGCAGACCTCTTTGGTGCCAAAAACTGGGTGCATGGCGGCAGTGCCAGCCCCTATGAATTTGACATTGCCAATGGTTATGCTGGAGTCCTGCGCGTAGATAACTATAGTATCCCGGGCCTGCGCATCGGCGTGAGCGGATATTATGGCAGGTGTGGCATCAATTCGCTGAAAGACTACAAATACCGCGATGCAGGTGCTGACGGCAACCTCCTGATTGGCTCGGCCGATTTCCACTACGATGGCTATCATTGGGTGGTGCGCGGCAACTTCGACTACGGACATCTTTCTGATTCGGAAGCCATCACTCGCATGAACAAGACCTTGGGCAACAACTCGGTATCTCCCCAGACTTCGGTGGCCAGCGATGCCATTGCTGCGGGCGTGGAAGCCGGATATGATGTGCTGTCGCAGTTCGGAAAGGCACGTGAATCGGGACAGCAGCTTTACGTCTTCGGACGCTATGACTATTATGATTCGATGCTGAAGACCGAGGGCCGTGTGGTGGACAATCCATGCTGGGGCCGACAGAAGGTCACAGTGGGCCTGAACTATCATCCCATCGAGGCAATCATCATCAAGGGCGAGTATTCCTATCGCCTCTTCAAGAGCCAGTTCAACGACGAGCCGACCTTGAGCCTGGGCATCTGCTACAGTGGCTTTTTCCATTGATGAAAGAAATTAATAAACAGAATTATTCACTAATTAATCGTAAATATACAGTATTATGAAGAAAATCTTTAAGTATGCATTGATGGCTATTGCTGCCATCTGCGTGAGTGGAAGTATGGTAAGTTGTGATGACGATGACGACAACGGTCCGTCTAATGAAATCGACAAGACACAGCAGGCCGTCATCTCGAACTATGTGAACGAAATCGTAGTCCCAACCTATAAGAGTCTGGCCGACCACGCCATTGCCCTGGCCGAAGACTGCGAGGACCTTTCGACACAGGCTAAGGTGGATAAAGCATGTGCCGATTGGGTGGAGGCCCGCAAATACTGGGAGCGTTCGGAGGCTTTCCTCTTTGGTGCAGCTGCCGACTATAACATCGACCCGCATATCGATTCATGGCCTCTTGACCTCTCGCAGCTGGCAGAAGTGCTTGCTGCCGGCAACATCGAGTCACGCATCGATGCAGGCACCGCGGGCTACGGATTGCTGGGCTTCCATGCCATCGAGTATGTCCTCTTCCTGGAGGGTTCGAAAGGCGATGCTTCGAAGCGTAACCAGCCCGTTGAAAATATCACCAAGGCGATGGCTGAATTTGCTGAAGCTGTGGCCGAAGACATGCGTGACCAGTGCGTCCTGCTGGAAGCTGCCTGGGCTGGCACCGATCGTGTCACAGCTGCCAAGCGCGCAATCCTGGAAGATGCCGAACTTGACCCGTCGTTCAATTATGGCGAACTGCTGATCAATGCAGGCCTTTCGGGCAACACCAAATACAAGACACAGGCAGCTGCCTTTGAGGAAATCATTGTCGGCGCTTCGGATATCGCCAATGAGGTGGGCAATACCAAGATTTCAGATCCTATGAACTCGCATCAGTGGAGCGACGTAGAGTCACCTCACTCGTGGAATTCGGTGACTGACTTTGTGGATAACATCGTTTCGGTACGCAATGCCTACCTGGGTACTCTCGATGGCTCGCGTTCGGGCTTCTCGGTTTCGTCCTATGTAGCTACGAAGAACAGTAATATCGACAACAACGTTCAGACAAGGATTGCCGCAGCTATTGCTGCCCTGGAGGCCCTGCCACGTCCATTCCGCAACTATATCTATGTGGATACCGATGCTGCTTCGAAGGCAAAGATCCAGGCTGCTGTCGATGCCTGCAATGAACTGGTGGATGCACTGGATGCTGCACAGGAAGTTGTTAATGATTAATCATTCTACATGATTGGTATGAGGAAATATATTTTTGGATTGGGCATTGCACTTCTTGCCGTATCGTTCACGGCATGTAGCGATGACGACGATGACAACAAGACCCCAGAGGGTGGAGTTGTCGATGATGCGTCGGTTAAAGAGCAATACTATTCGGGCGGACAGCTTGGAACGGCATTCATCAGCACATCGAAGGCCTATGAACAGCCTACACCCGCTGTGGAGAACAGCGGCATGTTCCTGGCCTTCAACCGTGGCGAGAAGATGTTTGAAGAGATGTTTACCGCCAATACCAATGGTGGTGAACGTGAAGGCCTCGGACCCCTCTATGTGCGTTCGTCGTGCATCCACTGCCATCCAGGCTATGGACATGGCAAGACACAGCCCGATGGTTCGTTCAACACTGTCGATGTCGGTAACGGTTATTTGCTCGTGGTCTATAATCCCGAGAATAATGCGTATGTGAGCTGGCTGGCAGGCATGCCGCAGAGTCATGCCATCGCGCCCTTCAAGGACCCGCTTGACGAGACCAAGATTACCATCAAATGGCTGGGATATACTGATGAGTGGGGCAACAAGTTTCCCGATGGAGAGACCTATAGCCTGGTCTATCCGGAGGTCAATCTGCCTCGCGAAGCCGTCTATGTCATCAATCGAGGCTATGAGGATGCTACCACGACCAACTACGAGGTGCGTCTGGAGAATACGATTGGCATTTACGGCACAGGTATCACCGATGCTATCCCCGACGACTCGATTACAGCGCAGTGGAAGCGTGAGGAGGCTGCCTATCAGGCTGGCTATCTGAAGCATTGGAACAGCGCATGGTTTGAGAACGGCGAGTGGAAGAGCTTCTACAGCAACGGCCGGCAGGGCGATGGCACGAAGTATGTGCGTCGCTATACCTATGCCATGTCGCGTGGTCCTATTCTTGATGCTGCTGGTGCTAATGCCATCTGGAACATCACGAATGTGACACGTTCGGACCGCAGGTACCATTACCTGGACCTCAACGGCAAGATCTACGCCACCTGCGCTTCGCAGGATCCTGAGGTGCAGGCAGGCTTTGCCGACTACATCCGCAAGATTTCGAATGCCGAGGAGCACCCGGAATGGTTCACCGACAATGTGGAGGCAAACATCTACAACTACCTTACTTCGACTAACTTGCCTGTAGAGATGTCGGACGATGACTATATCAACTTCATGGTGTGGCATCGAGGCCTGGCTGTTCCTGCTGCCCGCAATATCGACAATGTCACCATCCAGCAGGGCAAGAAACTCTTTGAGCAGATTGGCTGTGCACAGTGCCATCGTCCCAGCTGGACCACGGGTCCGGACAACGTGCAGGACCCCAACAACTTCAAGGCTGTTGACCCCAAGAGTTCCAACTATGGCAAGACACTCACCGAACTGATGCCACGCTATCCGAACCAGAAGATCTGGCCCTATTCGGACTTTGTTCAGCACAAACTGATGATGAAGAACGACATCCGCACGGGATGGTGCCGCACGACACCCCTTTGGGGACGCGGACTGCATCAGATCTGCACGGGAGCTGCCACTTCGGACCGTTTGCATGATGGTCGTGCCCGCAACGTGATTGAGTCGATCATGTGGCATGGTTCTGCCGAATCGGATGCACGAGCTTCGGTCGAAAAGTTCCGTTCCCTTACAAAGGAGGAGCGTGATGCAGTGGTTCAATTTATCGATGCAATTTAATTCTTTGATGTGTAGGTCTTGGGGATAGGCTGACTGTCCCTCCGATGTTTTTTATGAATATAATGGGATTTTTTTCCTTCTTGCTACTGGTTGCAGTCATCATCGTCATGATGGCTGCAACCTTCGTTGAGCAAGCGGCGGGAAATGCAGCGTTCATCTATGGTTCGTGGTGGTTTGCTTCGCTATGGGCGCTGCTTTGTGTCTGTGGCCTGCTTCATTGCTTTCGACGCAAGCTCTACAGGCGTCCCGTGGTACTGTTGCTTCACCTCAGTTTTGTCGTGATTCTTGTCGGCGCACTGGTTACTCATGTATTTGGCCAGCAAGGAGTGATGCATCTGCGTGTCGGACTGGCTGCGAGAACTTTTCTTACGAATGATGCGGAAGTAGTGAAACTGCCCTTCGAGCTCACGCTGTCGGACTTTGAGGTCATTGCCTATCCAGGGACAAGTACGCCGATGGACTACAAATCGACTTTGCTCGTGAATGCCATGGCAGGAGAAGGAAAGGACACGGTGAGTGTGTCGATGAACCGAATTGCCGAACTTCGCAACTATCGGTTCTATCAGACGAGCTATGACGAGGATGGGATGGGTTCTGTCCTTTCGGTGAGTCACGATCCAGTTGGCATCGGCATCACTTACGTGGGCTATGGCCTGCTCTTTGTCAGCATGCTGCTCCTGCTAATTCTGCCGGGCGAAGGGTTTCGTCGTGCCCTGCGGCGACTGACTGTAATGGCTGGTCTGCTCGTGTTTTCGATGGGTAGTCTTTGGGCATCCCCCAAGACTTTGCCACAAGACGAAGCACGCGCATTCTGTTCGCTATATGCCTATTACAATGGTCGCATCTGCCCCATGCAGACCATTGCCAAGGATTTCACCACGAAACTCTATGGCAAGGATCTTTATGGCGAACTATCGTGCGAACAGGTCTTCACGGGCTGGGTGTTTTATCCCTCGTCCTGGACGAATGTGCCCCGAAAAGAACGCAAGGCACGCTATCAGGAAGAACAAGATGCCGTGGTCGAGATGTTTATGGCAGGAGAATTCTTGCGCATCTTTCCTTCTCGCAGTATAGGTGTTGACAGCACGCTGGTGTGGCTTAGTCCGTCGGATTCCCATTTGTCGGAATTGCCTGATGACGAGATGTTCTTTGTCGGGAAGTCATTAAACTACGTGGTGGAGTTGGGCGTGACTCGCGATCATGACAGATATCTCGAGACGGTGGAAAAGATACGGCGCTATCAGCAAAAGGTGGCAGGAAATGTACTGCCCTCCAATTGGCATTTTGCTGCAGAGATGTTCTACAACAAGGCAGATTACACACGACCCTTGGCGATGGCTTTTGCGACGTTGGGTATTGTGCTGTTTCTCTTTTTCGTGGTACGATTGGGCCGCGAACGACTGGTTCCTTCGTGGCTGGTGTCTGTGTGCGATTTGCTGATAGTGCTGGCATTCGCTTATCTGTTGCTGCTCTTCGGTCTGCGGTGGTATGTCGGAGGGCATCTTCCTTTGGCCAATGGATATGAGACGATGCAGTTCATGGCGTTGTGTCTTTTGTTGCTCACACTGGTGATGCAGCGACGTTTTCTGCTGGTACTGCCCTTCGGCTTTCTGCTTGGCGGACTGACGCTATTGGTAAGCATGATGGGGCAGAGCAATCCTCAGATCACGCACCTGATGCCCGTACTTCAGTCGCCGCTGCTGAGCCTCCACGTTTGCGTCATCATGATCAGTTATTCGTTGTTGGCCTTCACATTCCTGACAGGCCTGGCCGCGTTGCTGTCGCGACAAGAAGCGTTTGTACGGCAGTTGGCTGACGTGAGCCATATGCTACTCTATCCTGCTCTTTTCTGTATGGCCGCAGGCATATTCATTGGTGCCATCTGGGCCAATGTGAGTTGGGGGCGCTATTGGGGATGGGACCCCAAGGAGGTTTGGGCATTGATTACTTTGCTGGTTTATTCATTTGCCCTTCATGGCGAGTCATTGCCGATATTCCGTAGGCCTCGGTTCTTCCATGTCTTTATGGTGCTGGCTTTCCTGACAGTATTAATGACGTATTTTGGCGTAAACTTTGTGCTGGGTGGAATGCATAGTTATGCTACTTCGTAACGGGATTAATAAAATAATAAAATATGCGACCTCGGGGAGCACTTCCCGAGGTCGCTGCTGTATTTATGTGTGTTTCAGTAAAAGATTTATTTCATATTATAGGTGTGCACACTCTTCCCTTGTGCCGATGGCAGGTAGTTGATGCCCCACCAGCACATCTGTAGGCAACAGAAACTGATGATAACCATGAAGATGGCCACTTTGCTGCGGAAGGCATTGCGCGATAATTGCCGATAATGGATATAAACAAGGAAGGAAAGCCAGGTGATGCCTGCCCAGGTCTCTTTGGGATCCCATGCCCAATAGTGGCCCCAAGCCTCCTTGGCCCAAAGAGCACCGAAGAGCATGCCGATGGTCATGAACGAAAGACCCACGTAAACGAGATTGTCGAGCATGTTCCAGATATTCTCGTCGTCGCGTTTGGTCGGGACAAAAAGCAGATAGAGAGCCACGGCCAGGGCTGCGCCAAAGAGGGCGTAGCAGAACATATAGACAATGACATGGGGTGCGAACCACGGGCTCTGCAAGGCGGGCATCAGCGTGGTGTTGTGGATCTCTGGTTTGAAGAGGTTGACACAGATGAAGACGAGAGCGAGGATGGTCGAAAAGGAGAGTATCCAGCGATACCGCCATCGGCTCCAAGTGATGATGCCTGCAACGGGGAGGAAGAATGAGTACCAGAGGCGTGTTTCACCCATGGTGCGCAGAGGGGGACGTTCGAGGCTGACCCATAGCCCGCAGATGAATGAGAGGAAGAGGGCAATGCCGAGCAGGGTGAAGGTCGCGGTGAGAGCCTTCTTCTCGCGGAAGGAGTAATAGGCACCAAGCGCCCACAGCAATACCGAGGGGATGGCGAAATATGGGAAGTGTTGCCAGGAGATGAGCATAGCTATTTTTTATTTTTGCCGGCGGTGATGAAGGTGAGGACTGCGCCTGCGAGCATCATGTAGATACCTGCATAGACCCATGGAAGCCATGGGTCGCGGACAAGTTCGAATACGGAGGTGTCGGACCATCTGCCCAGTGCCGAGTCATAGGAGACTTGATAAATTTTCCATCCATCGATTTCGAGGGGCTTGTTGACCTCGATGATGCCATCCATCTTTTGGTTGTTGGCCGCATAGACGGTGACGTCAGAAGCATATCGTTTCGGCTCGCGATCGGGCATTACGGCACTATAAAGCGAGTCGAGGAGGAGCGCCTTGTAGGGGAACATGAAACTTCCGCAACTTACCCAGCCTTGTTTCGTCTCAAGAACGGAACCTTGACCATCGGCGGCTTCTTCGGCTGAAGCATATCGGGTGACGGTGATGAACGCTGCGGTACATGCCCCCATCGAAGGCCATTCGACATAACGATCCATATCCTGATTGCCGAGCGAATCCTTGCGCCCATAGACGATGGCAGCATACTCCCAGATGGAGTCCTGCTTGATACGCCAAGGACTATCGGCAACAATCATGCCCGTCTCGTTGTCGATGACAACATACTTGGGGGGATATTCATCGATTGTGAAGTCATGCAGTTCGATAGCCAAGGGT
>JAEEUA010000246.1 GCA_016286775.1 Bacteroidales bacterium | reverse complement strand
GTTGAGCATATGCCCAATGTTCCTGACTATGTTGCGATAATGCACGGCCCGATTGAACTTGGTATGCGTACAGGCACCGAGGACCTTGTAGGCCTTCTGGCAGACGACGGCCGATGGAGCCAGTATGCCGCCGGTCCCAAGCTTCCTGTTGACAAGGCTCCGATCCTTGTCTGCGACGATGTCGATCAGCTTGGCGACTATATCGTTCCGGTTCCCGGCGAGCCTATGCGTTTCCGTTTCGACGGCATCAAGATGCTGAATCCAATCGAAGCCGATCTTGAGCCTTTCAGCGGCATACACGATTCCCGCTACCAGATTTACTGGCTTGCGTTGAATCAGGAAGGATATAAGGATTATGTCGACTCCCTTGCCCGCCAGGAAGCTGAGATGCTGGCTCTGGAAGCCCGTACGCTCGACCACGTGTCGCCCGGCGAACAGCAGCCCGAAACTGACCATAAAATTCAGTCACAGCGTTCCAACACCGGTGTCACCCGTGACGTGCACTACCGTGACGCCCGCTCCGGCGGCTGGTTCAGCTATGACCTTGCCACAGGAGGCGTCTCAGAGGGTGTGAGCCTATATGTCAAATATTGGGGTGCGGCAGAATGGGCCACCCGCAAGTTCGACATCTTCGTGGATGACGCTCTTATGCTGTCTGTCGACAACACCGGCAAGTGGATGAAGTCCCAGTTCATCGGCGAGGAGTATCCGGTTCCCGCTTCTATGCTCAAAGGCAAGAAGTCAGTCCGCGTGAAGTTCGTCGCCCAACAGGGCGCCACAGTTGGCGGAGCCTATGACATAAGGCTGTTGAAGAAGCCATAATTGATCTTGTCAGTACCTTTTAATCCCCGATTGCTTTTGGCGGTCGGGGATTAGTCGTTTGATGTATCAATCTTATATAGTTATTAACATTTCCTCAAAACAATTAATGGGAAAACCTTGGAAAAGATGAGAAAAATAATATCTTTGTCTTTCCGTCTTTGAAAAATTAACATCATCTAAAACAAATAAGATGTCGCAAATCAAGAAAAAACTATCACTGCTTGCAGTTCTGCTGCTGCTTATGCCGGCGGCAGTACTGAGTGCGCAGCAACCTGATTCACACTTCAAGGATGCACGCACAGGTACCATCGGCCTTCGCATGAACGGAGGCGCGATGTGGGCATTCGGTTCTCCATTCGAGAACGTGAACGCCAACGAAATGAACCTGATTCAGCCATTCGGCGAAGCAGGGTTGTTCGTAAACATCAAGCCGTGGGTTCGCGTGGGTGCTGACTACAGCTACACGCGCATGATCCGCGAACAGTTGTTTACTACTCTCGAGCCTATCATCGGCGACGGGATTATCACAAGTAGTGTCGGAGGTCCGGTCTACAGTGACTTCAAGAGCCGTTTCCACGGAGCATCGCTGACGGGAGAATTTGACCTCGTCGAGCTGTTAAGCCGTGGCAACAGCAGCGGAAAAGTTGCATTGTGGCTTGGCACCGGTCTGGGATATATGTTTGCCAACGGCAACACCTGGACTATGAATGTGGCCAACATAATGAGGACCGACAACACACATACCATGAAATTCGGTTTCAACAACGATCCTCACAAGTACAACGCGCTGTTCGTACCTGCCCGTCTGTCACTGGAGTATGCATTCCTTCCTCAGGTGGCCCTGAGCGTCGGAGGAGAGTATCGCTTCCTTCCCGTGAAGGGAGAACTCAATCCGCGTCATATGGCTATCGCAAAGGTCGGTCTCGTATTCAACCTGACGACCGCGAAGAATCCCGCATCACGCAGGCATCCTTCACCTATCGTAGAGCCTATCCGTGAGACAGTCTATGTAGAGCAGCCCGTGGAGAAGATCGTCGAGAAGATCGTGGAGGTACCCGCACAGACCAGAGGCGTTGAAATCACCGATGCGATGCTGCCGTACGTAACCTTCGTCCGCGGCTCGGCAGTTCTTGACGAAGACGTGAACGCCCCGGCCCTGGCAGCCATGCTGTCAGTTCTCAAGGCAGATCCTACCGCTAAGTTCGACATCCTTGGCTGGACCGACCACAAAGGCACGGACAAGATCAATGATCCCCTCTCAAACAACAGGGCAAAAGCTCTGCGTGAATATCTCGTGGCCCACGGAATCGATGCATCACGCATCGGCGTCGTAGAAGGCCACGGTAACTATCCTATTGCCGGCGAAGCCCGCTTCAGCGTAATCGCACGTCGTGCAGAGGTCAAACTCAAGAAATAACAATAAAAACAGAAACAAAATAAAAAACATAAAACAATGAAAATGTTCAGAACAATCAAATGCGGCCTCCTCGGAGCATTTCTGCTTCTTGGTTTCGTGGCCCCTCTGACCTTCACATCTTGCGAGAACTCGCACCCGGAGATCAATCTCGAATTCAAATCTGACTACAGCGGCATCATCGACGCCATCAACAAGACCAACACGGCTCTTGCGGATAAACTTGCTGTCATCGAATCAGCAATCAAGGAAGGAACCCTCAAGAATACGCAGGCCCTCGACGCCATCAAGGCAGCCGTAGCATCAATGGAAGGAACCGTAGCACAGAAACTCGCTGCCATCGAGACAGCAGTAAAGGACCAGACCACTTCATTCGAGACCAAGATGGGCCTCATCGAGACAGCCCTCAACGAAGGCTTCGCCGACGTGGCAGCAGGTCAGGACCTGATGAAGCAGGCGCTGGAGTCACTCGAAGGCACTATTGAAGATAAACTCGCAGCTGTAGATTCAGCAATTAAGAACCAGACCCTCGCACTTGATACCAAACTCGAACTCATCAACTCAACTGTTGAAGAAGGCTTCGCAAGTTTGGCAGAAGGCCAGGATCTTATCGTAGAAGCCCTCGAGGCAATCGACGGTACTCTTCAGGACAAGATGGACGCTCTGGAGAAAGCCATCAAGGCCCAGACCACTACCCTCGCAGCCAAACTGGCAGCCATCGAGGCAGCAGTCAAGGCAGGCTTTGCTGACGAAGTGAAAGCCCTCGGTCTTGTAAAGGATGCTGTAAATTCAGTTGACGGAACCCTGAAGTCTAAACTTGATGCGATCAAGCAAGCTCTTGTGGATGGTTTTGCAAGCGAAAAAGAAGCTCTCGATCTTATTGATGAAACTATCAAAGCCCAGAATGACAGCATCGGTGAGATTAAAGGTCTGCTCGGTCAGATTGTTGCTTCTGTAGATTCAATCGCTACTGCTCTCAGTGAGGATGGCGCTATTGATAAAGATCTCAAGGCTATCGCCGATTCTATCGGTGCACTTCGTCCCGATCTCGCAGCAATTGCAGCTACTCTTATCAATGAGGATGGTGTCAATATTGCAAACCTTATCACTACAATATCTGATGCGCTTGATAAAGGTGAAGATGGCAAGACCGTGCTGGATGATATTGCTGAACTGCTTGGAGATCTTCTTGAGGCGATAACTGGAAAAGATCCTGACAATCCTCACAGAGGCAAAATCAATGGCTTTGAGTATATCGAAATGGGTGATGGTCTTAAATGGGCGATACAGAACCTTGGAGCTGCAGATTCAACACAAATAGGCCAATTCTTTGCCTGGGGCGAAATTGCTCCAAAGACAAGTTTCACTTGGGATAATTATAAATTTATGGAAGCTGGTAAAGGTGAACCTAAATTCATAACCAAATATCAACAGCCCGATGAGTATTATGATGGTATTTGGTATGAAGGACCCGGACATAGATTTGTTGGAGACAACAAGTCCATACTGGATAAAGAAGATGACGTAGCTTCTGCACTTTGGGGCGGAACTTGGCGTATGCCTACGGAAGCCGAGTTCGCGGCTCTTGGTGATCGCACCAAATTCACATGGGAGCATGCATTTCTCTCTGATGGCACACAATATGGTTATAAAGTTACCAGTAAGATTCCAGGATATGAAGGAAACAGCATTGTTTTGATTATTGGTGGATATATGACTGAAGAAGGACTTCAAGCTGAACCTACAACCAGTTATTATTGGACTACTAACGCTATAACCATCAACCCTACTCAGGATCCTCAGACAGCTACAAGATTAGCAAGTGCATATATGGTTTCTATGGGACCTGGTGCATTTTTTATGAAAATAAATCGTTATTGGGGTGTATCTATCCGTCCTGTTTCTTACTAGGACAGTGTTCTATCTATAAATATGATTACAATGCCGTCACTTTTGAAGTGGCGGCATTTTTTAAAACAAATAATCCCCGGCCGGATGGTCGGGGATTATTTTTAGGATAAGGTTAAGACTTTATCCCAGATCCTTCTCTGTGAGGTGGCCGAGCTTGCGGTCGGCGATGACTTC
>JAEEUA010000044.1 GCA_016286775.1 Bacteroidales bacterium | reverse complement strand
TTTTTTCGATGTTATTAGAAGAAGAAATATGAAAGAGCAACCCAAACTGATGGATGCATCTCGCATGCGCGGCATCTTCGAATCCCATCTCGTCCAATATCGAGAGAACTGCTACTTCGACAATGAAATCGGCATCCTTTACGGCGATTTGAATATATTCCATCTGATGATCCAGCAGAAGCCACCCTTTGCCATCAACGACCATCGCTTCGGCATCATCACGGAAGGGGAAGCCGACATCAACTTCAACTTGCAGGACCGCCACATCAAAGCCGGCACAATGGTCTATCTCGGACCAGGCACCATCATCAATCCCATTCGCATCTCGGATGACATGAAGATCTATGGCCTTGTCCTCTTTGCCGATTTCGCGTTGCCCTTTGCCTCCGGGCAGCTGCCTTCGGCTTTCAATGGACAAGTGCGCGACTTCGAACTGCAGGCTTCGGAGCACGAAGTACAGCTTACGCACCAGATCATCAATGTGCTCTGGCAACTCGTCCATCAGGAGAACTATCACCGGCCCACGGTATCGGCACTCGTGGCTGCCCTTATGCATCACTATGACCAACTCTTCAGCCGACAAGCTGACCTGCAGGCGGCACGACGTTCGCGGGAACAGACCATCTTCGACCGGTTCATCCAGCTCGTCTCGCAGCATTGCCACAAGGAGCATCAGATCAACTACTATGCCGAACGCATGTGCCTGACAAACCGTTACCTGGGCACCGTCATCCGACAGACAAGCGGCGTGACAGCAAAGGAATGGATCGACCGCGCCCTAGTCACCTATGCGAAGACGCAGCTGCTACACACAGACAAATCTGTTGCCGAAATCGCCTTTGAACTGAATTTCCCCAACCCCTCCTTCTTCTCGAAATTCTTCAAGCACGCCACCGGCATGCCCCCACTCACCTTTGCTCAAACCCGCAACAAAAGTTCCATCGGAACCCCTTCCCCTTTGCCTACAGCACAAGCCGATGAGTGATGTTGGCGGGCAGTTCCTCTTCGTAGTGCGAGACCATGATGAGCGTCTTGTCGGGACGACGGCAGAAGGTGTCGATGACATCGCGCACAAGGTGGCGACGATAGGTGTCAAGACCATGGAGGGGCTCATCGAGAATGAGTAGCGCCGGGTCCTTGACGAACGCACGCGCCAGGAGGCACAAACGCTGTTCGCCACTCGACAACGTGAGGAACATGCGGTCGCGCAGTTGCTCAATGCCGAAGACGCGCATCCAGAAGAGACAGGTCTCGACCTGATCGGGACGCGGACGCTTGTAGAGACCTACCGAGTCGTGCAACCCACTGGCCACAATGTCGATGGCAGGACGATTCTCCTTGTAGGCACGATGGAACTCGGGGCTGACGAAACCGATGTGCTTCTTGATCTCCCAGATGGATTCGCCTGTGCCACGACGACGACCGAAGAGCGAAATGTCGCAGGCGTAGGCAGCAGGATGATCGGCACAAATCAGGCTGAGCAACGTGGATTTGCCAGAGCCATTGCGTCCCTGCAAGGCCCAATGTTCGCCTCGCCGCACCGTCCAGCTGAGTCCTCCATAGAGCACACGATCCGTATCGGGCAAGGGCAACGAAAGGTCGCGGATGCTGATGATCTCGTCAGTTGCGTGGCCATCGATAGTGAGGTTGGCGACAGGCAGGACGGGCAATTCGGCAATCTGTTTCTTAAGCTGCGGTGAGAGTGAAGCAAAAGGCGATGCCTTGAAGTCGGGCAACGAAGAAAGATATTCGGCACGGCTACGTTTGGGGCCTACCTGCATATCAGCCACCTCAACGACATGCGTCATGTAGGATGGCACGGTGTCGAGCATCGAGAGGAGCATAATGATCTGCACCTCGCCCGTATCGACCAAGAGCTGGAAGAACTGGTTGAGCTGCTCACGCATCGGGGCATCAAGACCGATGAAGGGATTATCGACAATGAGGACGCGCGGTCGCTTGATAAGGTATTTGAAAAGCTGATAGCGTCGCATTTCGCCACTGGAGAGCAGAACCATCCGCTTCTGCAACAGGTCGCGCATCAGGAAGGTGTCAAGCAAGGGATTCTGCAGGAACTCGGTGTCATCCTCGCTGCCTGCAGCTACAGCCTCTTCGTATGTAAGGCCATGACCTGCCATACGCGCTTCGTCGGCTGATAAACCAGTGGCAGTGACACGACCCGAAGCCAAGGCGCGCTTGAGCACGGTCATCACAAGAGGAGACTCGTCGCGATCCTGGCTATTGAAGCGCTGCTGGTAGTAATAGGGCTTCTCGACCGTACCGAGTGCATCCTCGAAAGTGAGCTGCACGATATTCCCATAGGCAGTGGGCTTGGTATCAGGGCCGAAGTCGTAAGCCAACCTGCCCTGCATCAGCAGGTTTCGGCCCGTGAGGAGATCAACAAGGCATGACTTGCCCCCGCCATTGGGTCCCATGACGGCGATGTGTTCGCCTGCTTCGAGCGAAAAGTTGACGGGCTCGCGCATTCGCGTCTGTGGCAGACGACCGAGTGAGTTTTCAAGACGGATTACGGACATAATTGAGGAGTAAAGGGAAGTAATAAGAGAGTAAAAGGGGAGTAAAAGAGACGATTGTTATCCTGAACCCATTCTTGACAGGTGAAGGTAACGTCCCTTTTACTCCCATTTTTAATTAAAATCCTTCGATGCCCTTAAACGTGTGCATCAATGGGTTGACTGAGATCTATCTCGCTGCGCTCGGCATCGAAGACCTTGTACTGGAGCAGCTCCATGGACTGGTCGGCAATAAGACGCCAGGCCCACCCATATCGCCGCCTCCACTGCCAGTAGAGGCTCCGGAAGAACCAGCCCTGGCGAATGTAGGCTGCTATGAATGGATGCACGTGGAGGCTGAATTTCTTCACTTTCATTTCCTGGGTCAACGTGTCGAGCTTCTCCTGCATCCTGTCGCAGAACAGGATAGAGGGTTTGACGACATGACGGCCACCGCAGACGGGACACGCCTCGGCTGTCTGTATGTCCATGACAGGACGCACGCGCTGGCGTGTGATCTGCATGAGACAGAACTTCGAGAGCGGCAGGATGTTATGCTTGGCTCGATCGCGTGCCATAAGTTCCTTGACATGCTTGTAGAGCTGTTCGCGATGCTCCGACTTGGAGAGGTCGATGAAGTCAATCACGATGATGCCCCCCATGTCGCGCAGGCGCATCTGACGGCAAATCTCATCGGCTGCTGCCATATCGACACGCAATGCATTCTCCTCCTGGTCCTCAGCCTGATGGCTGCGATGACCGGAATTGACATCGATAACGTGCAGGGCTTCGGTGTGCTCGATGATGATGTAGGCACCTTCCTTGCACGAAACGGTCTTGCCGAGCGAAGACTTGATTTGGCGCGTCACCGAGAACTTATCCAAGATGGGCTGTTCCTCGTCATAGAGTTTCACCACGTCTGCCTTCTCAGGGGCTATCAGACTCACATATTCCTTTATCTGACTAAACGTGGCCTGGTCGTTGACCCAGATGTTCTCGAACGAGGGGTTAAAGATGTCACGAAGTAATGCCACGGCACGGCTGTTCTCCTCATAGCAGAGACTTGGCAGCTTGCCTTTCATAAGTGTGGTCACGCATTTTTCCCATTGCCTGACCAGCGAAGTAAGCTCCTGGGTAAGCTCCTCGGCGCCCATTCCCTGTGCCGACGTGCGTATGATGACGCCGAAGTTCTTGGGGCGGATGGTGCCGATAATCTGCTTGAGACGGCTCTTCTCTTCGCTTGACTTGATTTTCGTGCTCACCGAAACCTTGTCCTGAAATGGAATCAGTACCATGAATCGCCCGGCGAGGGAGAGGTCGCATGTGAGGCGCGGACCTTTGGTACTTATCGGTTCCTTGGCGATCTGCACCAGTATCTCCTGCCCTACGGTGAGGGCTTCGATGACGGTCTCGTCCTTCTCAATATCGGGCTCTCGCTTGAAGCGCTCGATAGGGATAAGGTGCTTGCGATCGGAGATCTGCTGCTTGACATACTTGGCCAACGTCCTGAACTGTGGGCCAAGATCCTGATAGTGAATAAATCCTTCCTTTTCGTGCCCCACATCAATGAATGCAGCGTTGAGTCCTGGCATCAGCTTCTTGACGCGACCCAGGTAGATGTTGCCCACCGAATAACTGGCATCCTTGCGCTCGCGCTGGTATTCGGCGAGCTTGCCATCTTCGAGGAGACCAATGGTGATCTCGCTGGACTGCACATCGATAACAACTTCGCTTGTCATTGTGCAAAGAGGAAAAAGAAATGATGGATACAAAAAAACGAATCACAGCGGGCAGATCGCCACCCTCTGCAATTCGTATATTGGCTGTGAAAGGCGTGACCTCAGGTCTCCGTACCTTTCGTCGTGCGTCACCACACTGCACTATTTAGTGCTTGTGGCGATTCTTGCGCAGACGCTTCTTGCGCTTGTGCGTAGCCATCTTATGACGCTTGTGCTTCTTACCGTTTGGCATACTTTTTTATAATTATGAATTGGACAATATATTGTTAGCGTAATCAGGCCTCCTCGTTGATTACCTCGCCGCTGACCTGAGCGATGAAGCTCTTGGCAGGCTTGAAGGCAGGAATGTTGTGAGCGGGAATAACAATTGAGGTGTCCTTACTGATGTTGCGAGCAACCTTGGTGGCACGCTCCTTTACGATGAAACTGCCAAAGCCGCGGAGATAAACCGGCTCCTCACTAACGAGCGACTCCTTCACTGCGCCCATGAACTGCTCGACAACTACGAGCACGAGCTCCTTCTCAAGACCTGTCCGCTTGGCAATCTTGGTTACGATTTCTGCTTTTGTCATTTTTATATATTTTTTAGTACGATTTTATTGATTAGGCGAGCAAAGATATGGCTTTTTATTGAAAAAAAAAAGAGTATTGATGATTTTTTTCAAAAAAATCTTATCTTTGCACCCGAAAATGTCATAATTGACAACTGAATATCAAGAAAATGAACGAAATAAGCTATAAAATAGGGATTTGGTTTGATCAATACCAGCGAGACCTTCCCTGGCGACGCACCACCGATGCCTACCGCATCTGGCTTTCGGAAATTATCCTGCAGCAGACTCGCGTGGTGCAGGGGCTGGACTACTATCTGCGCTTTGTGGAGGCTTTCCCAACCGTGGAGGACCTGGCTGCAGCTCCAACCGACAAGGTGCTGAAACTCTGGCAGGGTTTGGGTTACTATAGCCGTGCGCGCAACCTGCATACCGCGGCCCAACAGGTGATAGAGTGGAAGAAGAGCCACCCGGGAAAGTCTTTTCCCGACCAATACGCGGACCTCATCGGGCTGAAGGGTGTAGGACATTATACAGCGGCTGCCATCGCCAGCTTTGCGTCAGAAGAACAAGTGGCCGTGGTCGATGGCAATGTCTATCGCGTCCTATCGCGCCTCTTCGACATTGCAACGCCTATCGACACCTCACAGGGCAAGAAGGAATACCAGGCTCTGGCCGACGAGATGCTGCGGGAAGCCGTGGCAGACGGGCATGAGGGAGCACGACCATCACGCCACAACCAGGCAATGATGGAATTCGGAGCACTGCACTGCACCCCCACCCAGCCGAAGTGTGAAACGTGTCCTGTGGGAGCACATTGTCTGGCCTACGCAGCCGGCAACATTGCACAGCGGCCCGTGAAACAGGGGAAGACAGCCGTAAGAGACCGCTATTTTATATACCTTATTTATATATATAAGGATACGCTGTGGGTACATCAGCGTGGAGCGGGCGACATCTGGCAAGGCTTGTGGGAATTTGTACTCGAGGAACAGGACGAAAGTCCGACGGAACAGAATGACGAAGCGATTATCATGCTGCACAAGAAGCATCAGCTCTCTCACCAAACCATTCATGCCACCTTCAGTGTCATAAGACTACCCGACGACATCGACCCGAACACAATCCCGTACATCCAGTCTTTGCCCGACGACTACCAGCAGATTTCCTGGATGGAATGGCAGCAATGCGCCGTGCCCCGCCTCATCGACGAAGCTAACAAGAGATTGTCAGCATGGTTTTGAAACGATTGCCTTCACGACCGGCCGTAAAGCTATAGCGTTCGGGATAGATGAGTTCGAGACGGCGACGCAACACAGTCAGCCCCACCCCATGCTGCCCAACTGGAGCTTTCTGAACCTCAGCATCGGCTTCGGGAGGAAGGTTGTTGTCGGTGGAGAATGTGATGCGTTCGACATCTTGCACAAGACGGATGCAAATGGCGCCCGGTTCGCTGGTCGAACCGCAATGCTTGAAGCAGTTTTCTACCAAAGGAACGAGCAGAAGCGGTGCAATCATACGGTCCTTTCGAACGGCTTCGGACGATGACGGCTCCAACAATTCGAAAGTGAGACATTCAGGTTTCGGCATACGAAGACGCTGGAGGTCGCATAGCTGTGTGATGGCACGTGCCTCATCGGCCAGCGGCACCTTCTCCTGGCGGGCACTGTAGGTCATGTAGCGCATCAGGCTGGAGAGACTCGTCACAGCAGACGAGGCTCGTTCCTGATCGAGCCAGATGAGGGCATCGATGTTGTTAAGCGTATTGTAGAGAAAGTGTGGATTAAGCTGCGCCTTGAGCAGCTGGTTCTCTGACTGGGCATTGCGCAGACGTATTTCTTCGAGATTGACTCCCAACACCACACTCATCAATGCGGATACGGTGAGGAAGGTGCAGATGGCATAGAAAAACAACTGATAGACACGGAACAACTCGCGCAGATAATCGGGCAACAGCTGACACATCCAAGCGAAGACGATGCCCAGCGACAAACCGGCCATCACGACAGCCCAGCAACGGAAATAGAGCCATACGAGGTGGACATGACTGGGCTGCATCAAGAGACCTGCCTCGCTGTGGGTACGATATTGGAGCCAAACGTTCACGATGCCGACCACCGTCAGCAGAACCGTCACCATGAGCATCGGCAACAGCAGGAGAAGCCACATCGTGCTGGCATAGTTAAGAATACGCTGCACCAGCAGCGCAATCACCGTGCTACCGATACAAAGGTAGATAGCGGGCAGGATAAAGTACAGCAGACGAGGAAACTTCATGATCGTAAGGTCTTCAGATAAAGGACAACAGCAAGCAGAAACACTTCAGCCAAGGCTACCTGCCACCAAGTGGGATAGAAATAGAGATGGCCGCCAAGCAACAATTGTTCAGCACGACTGATGGACTGTGCCACCCATCCCAACCATGCCGTCAGAGCTTCAATAGGAACAGCAAGGAAATGGAGCGAGGGGAACAGCATGCCAAAAATAAGCAAGGTCAGCAGAAGCGGCATCAGCGGGACAACGAGCACGCCCTGAACCCATCCGAGCACGGGCACCTGATGGAACCAATAGGCTACAACGGGTGTGGTTAGCCACTGGGCCGAGACAGAGAGCAAGGCAAGACGCAGCCAGTGGGGCAAATCGTCAGACTGTAGCCAAGGTCGGAACAGGAGGATGCCGATGACCGCCAGAAAACTCAACTGAAAACCCACACTGGCCAATACCATGGGATCCCAAGCCAGGAGGACGAGGGCTGCCAGTACCAGACAACGCCACGGCGAAGTGGGGCGATGAATCATCCACCCCACCAGAAACAAGCTGAGCATCACCGTGGCTCGAACCGCACTGGGTGGTGCACCAATCTGCCAGACATAGATCACCGTAATCACAATCACGACGATTCGCTTCAGGTCCCCCACAATATAATAAGTCGTGAGACGGGGTGGAGCCAGCAGGATGACAGCCCACTCGATGGGCTTGAAAAGCATCCAGATGACCGACATGATGATACCGACATGCAGGCCGGAAACCGCCATGATATGACTCATCCCTGCCGTACGGAAGGCATTGACCACCTCAGGCGACAAGCCAGACTTTTCGCCAAGGAGCATGCCACGGGCCAAGGCAAGCGATTCGTCAGACAGGCCGAGTTCCTGCAATCCTTCCAGCATCGTTCTACCGCTTTATACGAAATCCATGACCTTTTTGTGGAAAATCCATTACTTGATATAATCCTTCGATGCATCGACGACGACCAGCACCTGGTCGTAGCCCGGTCCGTAGGGTGCCTGCGGGTCGAAATGCTGCGAAGTGGAGTCGTCGAACTGACCGATATAGCGGAATTCACCTGTTGAAGGGCTGTACCACCAGGCCTTCTTCTGACGACCGGAGATGCGGCTCATATCAATATCAAGTGCGCCACCCACATAGCTGTAGGCCACGATGTAGTCCTGTCCGCGGCTGGCCACAGGGCGCTCATAGCGCTTGCCATATTCTCCAACGAGCACGCTCTGGTCAGCCACCCGCTCGAAATAGGGAAGCATCAGCATCAGCTTCTTGACATACTGCATCTGCAGGAATCCGGGATCATAGATGGCTTCGTACCAGGGTGTAGTGCATCCGTAGGCTTGTCCATCGCCAGGCTGATAGAACTGCATCAGGGCGTTGTTTCCATAGGTATGCCCACAGCTACCGGCCAGCACACTCCACCACGCATAGCGACGGCAATCCTGAGCCTGCCACTTGGGCTGGGTGACATCGTGGAGACCCTGCGGGATGCGCTCGTAGGAGGGTTCGGCATCGAGAATGGGCTTGAGAGGCCGAAGCTGATGGGCTGCTTCGACATAGCGCCAGTTGTCCTCTTCAGTTTCAGCGGTGCTCGATGTGTCGCCATCCCCACGGCGCTGGCCGTAACGACGATGCCCCGACTGGAACATATTGAAATCGAGCCATTCAGCATCGTTCCACCATGTAGCGGAACTGGTGCGACCAAAAGGATGATAGGTGACAAGGTGATTCTTGTCATACTGACGAATGGTGGTGGCCAATGCCTCCCACACTTCGGGCTTCACATCTCCTCGCTGATCACCGCCGATGATCCACACGACGTTAGGACGATGGCCATACCTTTCGGCAAGGAACTTACCATAGGCCTTAGCCTGTTCGACGTTCATCAACCCAGCCTTGACAAGACCGCCCCAGATGCAGACCATACCGATGTAGATTCCGCGCTGTTCTGCCTGATCGAAGATGTAGTCGAAATGGTCCCAATAGGTGTAGGCATTCTGCAGCGTGCGCTGCGCTTTCTTGTCATAGGGCGTGAAGTCGAACAAATCTCCCTTCTTGTTGGGAATCATCGAAGGCTGACCATACACATTGTAGGCCGGCACACCATTGACAGTCTGCACCTGGACCACATTATACCCGGCATTGGCACACTGGGTCAGGTAGAAGCCCACCTGGGCACGATTGAGTTTTTCAGGCATCAACCAGCCCGTCTCCCCCTGCCAGAAGAACGGAGTGCCATCGGCATGCTGGAGATAGAGATGATTATCGCTGACCTGCAGACGGCCATGCGTCCAGGGTTTCTCAGCGGGTTGCGCTACAACAATAGCAACTCCCGCACAAAGGAGGAAAAGAAAGGACAAAAGAGTTCGTTTCATGAGTGTTTGAGGATTGAGGGTTAGTGGGTCCTTTTTGGGGTATTTGGGATATAGTACCTATAGTGACTATGGTATTTATAGTAACTATAGAGGCTATCATAGCTATTTTCCTACTAACAGATAGCTTTTTCCCGGCTGAGTCTGACGCATGAGGATCTTCTTTAGACCAGGGCCAGCAAGCTGCAGAAGACCTCCGAGACGCGAAGTGACTTCGAGGTGCGTAATCTTGCCGTCCTTCCATTCCATATCGAAGACGAAGCCGCCACGTGCAACGATGCCAGCGATGCGGCCTTGCTCCTTCCAATAGTCGGGAAGAGCGGGAAGAAGCTGTATTACGGGGTCCTGACTCTGGATCAGCATCTCGGCTATGCCAGCCGTACAGCCGAAGTTGCCGTCAATCTGGAAAGGCGGATGCGCATCGAAAAGGTTGGCGTATGTGCCGCCGCCTAACTTGGGTTCGTACGAAACATCGCGTTCATGAGTCAGTTTCAACTGATTTTCGATGAGCTGATAGGCGTGATTGCCATCGAGCAGACGCGCCCACAGACAAACGCGCCACCCCATGGCCCAGCCTGTCGAAATGTCACCGCGATGCTCAAGGCTCACTTGTGCAGCCTTGGCAAGGTGGGGCGTATAACGTGCCGAAATCTGATTGCTGGGGAAAAGCCCATAGAGATGGCTGACATGGCGATGGTCATCGGCCGGGTTATCCCAGTCCTCAATCCACTCCTGCAGCTGTCCCCACGAGCCAACGTGCATGGGAGCCAGTTCCTGGCGGCGCGCCTCATAGTGTTCGGCCGTAGCGACATCGCCGAGGATGCGGGCAGCCTGAGCCACTTCGCTCCAGAGGTCTCCGATGAGCTGACTGTCCATTGTACAGCCAGCCACCGTAGTAGCATCGTGTCCCTGGGGCCCATTCTCGGGCGAATTGGTGGGACAGACCACCAGATAATGATGCCGTGGCTCATAGACCATCGTCTCGTCAAAGAAACGCGCAGCTCCCTTCATCAAGGGATACCATTCGCGCAGAAAATCTTGGTCGAGCGTAAAGAGATAATGCTGCCAAAGATGTGTGCAAAGCCATGCGCCACCCGACATCCACATGCCCGAAGGTGCGTTGTCAACGGCGCCCGTGATGCGCCACAAATCCGTGTTGTGATGCAGCACCCATGCCTCGGGATCGGTCGTGCCATACATCACACGAGCTGCATCACGTCCCGTCTCGCTCACCTCTCGTATCAAGCGGAAGAGCGGCTCGTTGAGTTCGGAAAGATTGCAGACCTCCGAGGGCCAGTAGTTCATCTCGAGGTTGATGTTGCAGGTGTATTTGCTGTCCCACGAGGGGAGCATCTTGTCGTTCCAGATGCCCTGCAGGTTGGCAGGCTGTCCACCGGGCTGTGAGGAAGAGATGAGCAGATATCGTCCAAAGCGATAGTACATAGCTACAAGATGCTTATCGTGCGTCTGCCCGAAATCGCGCAGTCGTTCGACGGTTGTTCGTTCGGCAAAGTCATCAGGACCGAGCCACAACGTGTTGCGGTCGGCCAGCGTCTGATAGGCCTGGATATGCCGACTGCGAGCTTCGACATAATCCTTCTGAAGTGCAAGCTGCATCTGGTTGTTCGAACGCGCCCGTTCGTCACCATTAATCGACTTATAGTTGTTGAAGGCGGTGGCGATGGACACATAGATTGTGGCTTCGTCGGCGCCACTTACCGTGATGAAACCATCGCGGATGCTTTGGTTACCGCCCCGATTCCGCACGATGGCACGTCCGAAATAACGCAGACGGCTTCCCAATTTCTCATGTCCACCGGTCATGCCATGCAGAGTGATGCCTTCGGCTGTACTATTGAGGCGGCTGTCCTGCTGCGGCGTCGTCAGGGTGGTAGTGAAGTTGAGCTGCCCGGGCTTGGAGGCCGTTAGGTGCAGGATGACAACGCTATCGGCAAACGAAGCAAAACATTCGCGACGATAATGTACGTCAGCCACATCGTATTCCACAACAGCCAAAGCGCTATCAAGGTCGAGTGAACGACGATAGTTGGTGTAGTCCTGCTGGCCAATGAAACTGACAGTCAGATCGCCAAAGGGCTGATAGGGCATACCCTGGTTGGTGGGTGACTTGACATAGCGGGTGCAAAGGTCCTGTGCTTCACGATACTTGCCCTCGAACACCAGCTGGCGGATCCTGGGAATCCATTCGGCTGCCTCAGGGTTGTAGTTGTTGTTCGGATTACCGGCCCAGATGGTTTCCTCGTTAAGCTGCAGCCGTTCCTGCAACGGATTGCCGAACATCATGGCTCCCAGTCGGCCATCGCCCAATGGCAGAGCTTCGGTCCATAGCGCAGCAGGCTGGTCGTACCACATCAGATTATGGTTCTGAAGCGGCAGACGCTGAGCTTGGCCCACCAGAAACGTGAGCGATAAAGCGGTTGCAAATAGATAGTTCTTCATGTGTGGGTGGTATTGGGGTAAGAAGTGTCTTTTCTTTATACCGAAATATCGTTATACCGGAATAACGGAATACCGAAATACCGGAATACCGGAAAAACGAAATTCGGCAATTCCGGCACATCGGAACAAAGGGATTCTTTATTTCTTTGTTGTGAATCCGCCGAAGCTGCCAGCGGCATCGTAGAAGACCTCCGCCTCCCGTTCGAGCGTGATTTGTCCATGGGTGATGTCGAGAGTTGTGAGGCTGCAGTTGAAGTAAGGACATTCCCAGAAATCCTTGATCTCCTTCTTACCTGCTGCACAGACAATTCCACGAATCAGGGCGCCATGTGCCACAACCAAGATACGTTGGATACCTTGCCCTTCAAGAGGCAGAATCTCGTCACGGAGGAATGCTCCTGCCCTATTGACGAGGTCATGGAACGACTCCGCGCCATCAGTGGGATGATACAGTTCGGGATGATGCAGCAGGTTATACATCGGATTCTGCGGATCGCCGGCTGCCTCGTCGATATTATGGCCCTCGCAAGGCCCAAAACCGAATTCGATGATACGTTCATCGGTACGAATCAACTCCTTTTCAGGCCTACCCTCCAGGATGATCTGTGCCGTCTCGACAGCACGAATAAGTGGCGAACAATAGACACGGTCATAGGGAACGATGGGCCAGTTCTGTGCCGTCACACGTGCCAGTTCACGTCCGTATTCGTTAAGAGGAATATCGATATGACCCTGGAAACGATGAGCCTTGTTCCAATCGGTCTGTCCGTGACGAAATAAATAGAGTTTCACGCTGTTATTGTTAGTCGAGAATATATTAAAAAATCATGCGAAGATACGCTTGATGGCTTCGGCAGCCTTCTCGAGCTGGATGCCACGGCTTCCCTTCACGAGAATGGTACCCCCAAAGTTGCTTAAGGTTGCTTCGTCGTCAATCAGGTCCTGTACGGTGGCGAAGCAGCGCACATTCATGGGATGCTGGGAAGCAAGCGACAAGGCCTTGGCCTTGAACGCCTTGCAGAACTCCTCACCTACCAATACGATCATATCGAGCTGAATGCCCGAAGTGAAGAGATAATCGAGGATAACTCCATGTTCCTTCGCTGACTCGGCACCTAATTCGAGCATATCACCAAGGATAACGCTCTTATGAGGAGCCTTGTTCATCTTGAAGGACGTCAGGGCTGCGTTCATCGAGGTCGCATTGGCATTATAGGCATCCATAATGAGCTGGTTGCCATGCCCCAGATCGACAAGCTGGCTACGCATATTCTGCGGCACATAGCTTTCGATGGCCTCCTTGACCTGTTCCAGTCCAACACCGAAATAACGGCCTACGGTAGCAGCTGCCAGGCAGTTGATGGCGTTGTAGCTGCCAATAAGATGCGTCTGCACGAACAACGGATCAGGAGCTTCGGTGTCGTAGATGCTGAGAGAAAGATAGGGAGAACAATCCTCGACGACACCGGGCAGATAAGGACGACACTGTACTCCATAGGCCATGGCCTTGGCCAACAGGTCACGGTTGAAGGAATCGATGAAGGCAATGCCACCATCGGAGGCCAGACTCTTGTAGAGTTCCGTCTTGGCTGCAATGACACCATCGAGCGAACCGAAGCCCAGGAGATGAGCCTTGCCAACATTGGTGATCAGTCCGAAATCGGGATGCACAATGGCACAGAGTTCGGCGATGTCCATCGGATGGTTGGCTCCCATCTCGACAATGGCCAGCTCATGCGTCGGATTTACCTTAAGCAATGTCAGAGGCACACCAATCTGGTTGTTCAGATTGCCCTCGGTAGCCAGAACCTTGTACTTCTGACTGAGCACCGAACGAATCAGTTCCTTTGTGGTAGTCTTGCCATTGGTTCCCGTGATGCCAATCACCTGGACAGGGCGCTCCCACGTCTTGAACTGCTGACGATGGTAGGCAGCTAGCTGCTGGAGGGCTGTGAGCACATCGGGCACCAGGAATGTTCCCTCTCCTGCCTTGCTTGCGTCATCGATTACAGCGAGGGCAGCACCCTTCTGGAGCACTTCGCCGGCGTATGCATTGCCATCGAAACGCTCTCCCTTCAGAGCGAAGAAGATTTGTCCCGGCACGATTGTTCGGCTATCCGTGGTGACACTGGGATGTGCCAGATAAGCCTGATAAAGCCGTTCGATCAGATTCTTTTCCATCAGAAGTAACGCTTGATAACTACCAGATAATGCGAATACTCCTTGCGCTGCAGACTCCAGATGCCTTCTGGACGCAGTTCGTCATAATGCAGGAAACCGCTCACATGGAGAACACGTCCATTGTCGGCAACCAGGCCCACATGCGTGATGTTCTTGCTCTCGGTATCCATCGTAAAGAAAGCCAGGTCGCCTGACTCACGGTTCTCGAAACTTACTTCCTTGCCCTTCAAGGCCTGCTGGGAAGCGTTTCGTGGCATTTCGATTCCAATGAATCGGAACAAGGTCTGGATAAAGCCCGAACAATCGACACCACCTGACGAAACACCACCCCAGAGGTAGGGCGTGTTGAGTAGCATCTGAGCCTGTTGGATGACATATTTTGCAAGTGCCTTGCGCGACATCGAACTGACATGGAGGGGCTGGACGTAGCTCATCGAAGGCACGTCGAAACGAATGCCGTGCATGCGGAAGGTGATACCCGTCTCATCGAGGTCGAAGATGCGGCTTCCCCACGACAGATGAGCCGAACCGGACTGTCCCTGCTCGGTACGTTGAACGGGATTGAAAGGCTGGCGCAGCAAGGGTGCTTCGGGTGTAAGGTCAAGGAAACGGCGATACTCAATCTGGTCGATCAAGGTGGCTGTTTTCCAGTCGATCCAGCCCTCGTAGTTGTCGCAGTCGCGAACGATGCGGTACCATCGGGGGATCTGTTCTATCACCTGGAAAGTATCTCCGAAAATGAGCTGATTGATCATCTCAGACTGCTCGGCAGCTGAGGCACGCATTGGAATGTAAGGTTGAAGACAAATACCGTATTTCATATATATAGAATAACTAATTACAAATGAGAAGCCAGCACATCGTTGGGCACAAGGGTCATGACGGGATGGCCATCGGGTGTCATCTGGTGCTCGGGCAGAGCCAGCAGGTTCTCGACGAGCTGCTGCATCTCCTCCTCGCCCATCTGCCGGCCGTAAGGGATAGCCTGGGCCTGGGCCAGACGCATTGCAAGCCGACGGTCAAGCTGTTCGCCCACGCCATGCACTTCCTCGCGAGCTGCTTCAATCATCTGGAGCATGAGCTCATGGATATTGACCGAACTGTCGAGCGAGGCTGGCTTTCCGTTGACAGCGTAGGTTCCACCGCCCAGGTCATCGAGTTCGAAGCCCAGATAGCTGAGTTCTGGAAGAATAGCCTGCAGATGGGGCTGATCGGCAGGAGACACTTCAATCATCTCGGGAAAGAGCTCATGTTGCGTCAGGCCCTGCCGGTTGCTGATCTGGTGATGATAGCGGTCGTAGAGGATGCAGAGGTGGGCGCGATGCTGGTCGATGAGCAGCATTCCGCCACGGGCGTTCCCTACGATATAGCGATTGCCGACCTGCAGATATTGGATGCGTCGTGCAGGCTGCGGCTTTTCATCGTCCGAAAGACCATTCATCAGATCCATGGCACTGGGAAGCTCCATCCCTTCGTCGGCTGGAAAGGAACGTTGGTCCAGACGTGAGGCGAGCGTGTCTTCCATCCTCGAAGGCAGATCCTCCATGCCTTCAGTTGGGAAGGCTGGTGCATCGGGCACACTACCTCGATCCTCCTTGCGGAAGTCCTCGTACAGAGTCTCCCAGTGGGCTGCAGGCTGACGGCGGAAGGGGTTGTAGGCATCGAATTGCGGACGAGGCTCACTGGGGGTTGAACCAGACGGAAGATATTGTGGTTCGATCTCGGGAGCATCTGCCTGATCGAAGTCGATGGTCGGCACAGCATTGTACTTGCCCAATGCTTCACGCGTCGTAGCCATCAGGATGTGCCAACGTGCCGCCTCGTTCTCAAACTTGATCTCGGTCTTGGTGGGATGAATATTGACATCGATGGTCTGCGGATCGACCTGCAGATAGACGAAATAATTGGGCTGTGTCCCTTCGGGTATGAGGTCCTGATAGCATTCGAGCACGGCCTTGTGGAAGTAGGGATGCTTCATGAAACGGCCATTGACGAAAAAGAACTGCAACGCCCCCTTCTTGCGGGCGCCATCGGGTGTTCCCACAAATCCAGAGATGCTCATCAGGTCGTTCTCGACTGAGAGTGGAAGCAACTGCTGCGAAAGGCCCTTGCTGAACAGCTGTACGATGCGCTGCTTGTGGGAACCGGAAGTGAGCTGCAGGATGACCACATCGTTGTGCGTCACGGTCATCTCGACCTGCGGATGAGCCAATGCCACATGCTGGATCTCCTGCATGATGTTCGAAAGCTCCGTCTGGTTGCTCTTGAGGAACTTGCGGCGTGCAGGAACATTGAAGAACAGGTTGCGCACCTGGAAATTGGCGCCTGCAGGACAGGCACAAGCTTCCTGGCGCTGTATCTGACTGCCTGCCAGGGCAATCAGCACGCCGGCCTCATCCTCGCTACGTCGTGTACGAAGCTCGACCTCGGCGACAGCGGCCACCGAGGCCAACGCCTCGCCACGGAAACCCATCGTATGGAGGTTGAAGAGATCCGTGGCCTGCTGTATCTTGGAGGTTGCATGCTTTTCGAAGGCCATGCGCGCATCCGTAGGACTCATCCCAATGCCGTTGTCAATCACCTGGATAAGCTCACGACCTGCCTCACGCAGTATAATCTGAATCTGCGTGGCTTGTGCATCAATGCTGTTTTCGAGCAACTCCTTGATGACGCTGGCAGGACGCTGCACGACTTCGCCCGCTGCAATCTGGTTAGCGACCGAATCTGGGAGGAGATGGATAATATCCATGAATCGCGATTAGATTGACTTGACCAGATAGACGAAGATAATGATCATCACCACAATGGCGACAGCAAGCTTGATGTAGCGGTTGCTGCCCTGTTCGCCGTCTGCCTCCTCCTTTTCCTTGCGGCGCTTGAGGTGCTTGGTACCCTGGATGAACGTACCACGTATCATCTCCTCGGCCTTGAGCTCCTCGTCGGGCAATTCTCCCATCTCGCGCTTCACCTTGCGGACTCGCGCCTCAAGCCACTGCTTGCGCTCGTTCTTGGTGAAGTGGCTGATATGCTCGAAGCGCTTGGGTTTGTTGGTACTGAATATAGATGCCATAATAAAAGGGTTATTAAAGGGGAGTAAATGAGTAGTAAAAGGGTTATTGAAGGGGAGTAGAAGGGACGTTTGCTTCGCCTTTTCGGGATTGGGACGAACCAACAATTGTTAATTGTAAATTATTAATTGTTAATTGATAATCAATACCCATTCAACTCGTCGTCATTGAACAATCGGGGAACTTCGACCTTATCCTCTTTCTTCATCTCGATACCTCGGAAGACATCCCGGGGTCCGGCAGGACGAAGATACGACATCCAGCGGAAGTTCTCGAGGTAGAGGATGTCATTAGTCACCAGCTGGATGGGTGTCAGCGAGCCCACAACCTGCGGCCATAGCTTCAGCTTCTCCATCTTCTGGTTCTTGAACCAAACGGTCAGGTAGTTGCCGATCATCTGGTTCAAGCCGATGAGTGTCTTGTCTTTCTCCTCGGGATAGTAGATGATCTGCACATTTCCACTCATGTCCATGCGGCTCACCTTACCCGAATCGAAGTAGCACACCAGGTCGCGTCCCAGTATCTGGTCATAGTGCAACGAATCGATGCGCAGTGCCTTGCGCTGCTCCTCGCTGAGCGTGTCGGCATTGACCTGCAGGCTTTCGTCATGACTCTGCGTCAGGAAGGCATTAGGGTGAATCATGGCGCGATGGATGCCCTCACGCGTCACGATGGCGAAGATCGAGTCGCCACGGATCTGGTATTGGTTGTTCCACATCACCGGGTTTCCCATAAATGTGGCCAACGAGTCACGCATCGAATAGATAAGCGAGTCGCATACGCCCTGCAGGTCGCTTCGATAATAGCGCACACCATGGTAGGCATGCATAAAGCGAAGCGTATCCAGATGGGCAGGCATAATGCTGTCTATGATCAGCTGGGTGGTGCCCAGTGTATCGATGACCTCAGTATGGCTCAACGTATCGGCAGCAATCGAGTCGATGAGCGTGTAGGCTCGCAACGTATCGGCATGCAGGTAGAGCGTATCGCCGCTGCTGAACTCCATGGCCAGTGCATGACCTGTGATGAAGCCCATCTGGGGCACCGTGTCATTTTCGATGTAGTAGGCGTAATCGCCCTTCACAGCCATGTGGTCGGTTGTGTCGATGGCGTAGATGTCGCCCCAGGCCTCGCCATAGCCGGCCTTGACATTGTAGAACAACGTGTCGGCTATCGCATAGCGCCCCGGACTCTCCACCCACGAACGTTCGTAGAGGTTGGCCAGTTCGGTCTTGGTATTGAAGTGACCACGGCGTGTATGTACCGTCGAGGAATCGTTGACGATGCGCGATGGGCCAAGGACGGTGGCAAGGTCGTTGCGAAAATCATAGCGCAACGTATCGCTGAAGAGCATGAACTCGGGAGCGAGAATCTCGTCGTCGGGATAGTAGTCGGGAGGTGGCATACAGCCCAGGCTCTTCCATTGTTCGTTGCGCTCGTAGGTCCTGCCCTCCACATCGTACTGGAAGAAGGCCAGCTTCTGCTGCGGATAATACCATCCAATCAGGCTGCGCAGATGCACCAACGAATCGACCATCACTCCCGTGTCGGGATAATTGGCCTCCTCCAGTTCGCGGTCATAGGTCATATAGCCCGTGTAGAGGTTGGTGTTGGCCGTGCGGCTACGGTGGATAAGATGTACGTTGTCGTAGAGTTCTCCGAACATCGAGTCTCCATCGTAGAACATCGAGTCGCAATAGACGAAGAGCGTATCGCCCTGTCGCATCGAAACATTGCCAAAGGCTGCCATCGAGTTGGAATTCTCGTAGAAATAAGCAGAATCGCAGTACATGTAGCAGGAGTCCTGGCGGAACTGCACATCGCCACGCAAGGTCTGCCGGTCGGGGTCCTCGCGCTTGTCGTAGTTCAACGTATTGGCATGAAGCAGGTAAATCTTGCGCTGCTGCGACTGTTGCTGCTGCGCAAGACCTAACGCCGTGGTCAGTGCCACGATCAGAAGTGTCAATATGCTGTTTCTTGCTTTCTTCAAAGAAATAACGTTTCTTGAGAGCTCATGGACGAAATGCAGTATCGTCCCTTTTACTCCCCTTTTATTACCCTTTTACTACCCTTTTACTACCCTTTTACTCCTCTTTTACTACCCTTTTACTACCCTTCTACTCATGCTGCCCCCATCCCGGGTACTTGAAATCGTATTTCTCCCACCCCGGTTTGATGCGCACATAGGTAGTCTTCTGCTTCTCGCGAATGAAGTTCTCGATGATCTCCTGATGCAGATGCTGCTCGTAGATCTCCTTCACTGTCTGGTAGTCATCGTAATAAGTGGCCTTGTGGCCGGGCACACGACGCTTCAGCTTGACGATGGCAACCTGGTCGCGGCTGGTCTTGCTGTCCTTCATGACGAAAGGCTTGGAGATTTCGCCCACCTCCATACGGGCCACGACACGGGCCACCTCGGCAGGCAGCTCATCCATCGTCATACGGGCTGCTCCACTGCGCTCACTGGTCATCATGCCGCCGCTGTTGCGCGTATTCTTGTCGCTCGAAAGGTAGCGGGCTGCATCCTCGAAAGTGAATTTGGCGGAATCGAGCTCCATGCGAAGCGAATCCATGCGGGCACGGGCATCGGTAAGTTCCTTGGGACTCACCTTGGGAGTAAGCAGGATATGGCGGAAGTTGGCACGGTCGCCACGGCGTTCGATGAGCTGGATGATGTGGAAGCCGAACTCCGTCTCGACAACCTTCGACACCTTGCCCGGCTCAGTGAGCTGGAAGGCGACGCTCGAGAATTCGGGAACGAAGGCACCCTTGGCCTTGAACCCCAGTTCTCCACCCATGGCTGCACTGCCCGGATCTTCGCTATAGAGGATGGCGAGAGTCGAAAACTCCGACTCACCCGTGTTGACACGGTTAGTGAAGTCGCGCAGACGGTTCTTGATTTCATCCACCTGCTGCTTGCTCACCTGAGGCTGCAGGGTGATAATCTGTACCTCGACCTGCGTCTCGATGAACGGGATGCTGTCCTTCGGCAGACGCTCGAAGTACAGACGCACCTCGCTGGGGGTGATGGTCACGTCCTCGACGAGCTTCTGCTGCATCTGCTGCATGATGCCATTGTTACGGATGCCGGTCCTCCATTCGCTGCGCAGCTGGCTGATGGGCTTCTCGAGGTATTCCTCCAGCTTTTCCTTCGAGCCAATCTGCGCGATGAACATATTCATCT